>JALGSS010000236.1 GCA_029821745.1 Candidatus Zipacnadia bacterium | reverse complement strand
ATGATATGCGTTAGACGAGGAGGATCAGCATGAGGAGACGCAACATGTACTACGCCACCGGCATGCCGGGATGGATGCGGTTTGGGTACAGCCCGGGCTGGGGCGGGACGCCACCGGGTGCGCAGTACCTTATGACGGGGCAATGGCCGACGCCCCAGGCTCAACAGGCATGGGAAGCGATGCAGGCTGGTCAGGCCCCAATGGGTGCTGTGCCCGGCGCATGGCCCTACGGAGCAGCCGTTGGCGGTCCTGTGGTGGACCCGCAGATGGAGAAGCAGTTCATCGCCGGGCAATTGGCGATGATCACTGATCAGCTTGGGATGCTCGCCGAGCGGCTCGAAGCCATCACCAGTGAGCCGGAGACAGAATCAGAAGAGTAGCTGCGCGTACGCTCCGGCGGGTGCGGCTAGGGAAAGGGAAACACGATGAAACTTGCGATAGCAGCAACAGGAGACAACCTTGACGCGCAGACCGACCCCCGCTTCGGGCGGTGCGCGTATTATGTGATCGTCGACAGCAACACTCTGGAGTACAAGGCGATTGAGAACACCGCTGCGATGCAGGCATCGGGTGCCGGAATCGGGGCAGCACAATTCGTGGCTAGTGAAGGTGCGGAAGCAGTTCTCGCGGGCAACTTCGGCCCCAACGCCTTCCAGGTACTGACCCAGGGCGGCCTTGAGCTCTATGCATGGACGGGCGGGACGGTCCGCCAGGCTGTGGAAGCCTTCAAAACTGGGCAGGCTACTCCGGTTGGGGGAGCGACCGCTGCCGCGAAGTCCGGAATGGGCCAGGAAGCGGGAGTTGGCGACGGCTCGGGCATGGGTGCCGCACCTGGCATGGGTGCCGGAATGGGAATGGGTGCCGGAATGGGAATGGGTATGGGCGGTGGACGTGGTATGGGCATGGGCGGTGGTCGTGGCATGGGCATGGGTGGCGGACGTGGCATGGGCATGGGCGGCGGACGTGGTATGGGCATGGCGGGCGTGCCGCAGCAGCCCCCGGTGGGTGCGCCGCCGTCGCCACCGCAGGCACCCCCCAGCGACGAAGTGCAGGCGCTTCGCGGTCAGGTGAGCGCATTGCAGCAACAAGTTCAGAGCCTGATGAAGATGCTTGAGGACCAAACGGGAGACTAACGCGATTCAACAGATGGCCAGAGATGGCCTTAATGGAGTGATCAATATGCCGGGTTTTGATGGTTCAGGTCCGCGAGGGATGGGACCAATGACAGGCGGCGCGCGGGGCTTCTGCAACCCGTACGCGCAAGGTTACTGGGGAGCTGCGCCCGCAATGCCGCAGCCTCCGATGGGCGTTGCGCCTGGCGCGCCGCCCGCGGCAGACGAGATCCAGGCGCTTCGTGAGCAGATGAACGCTTTGCAGCAGCAGGTCCAGGGCCTCGCGCAGATGCTTGAGGACCGGGCCAAGGGCTAACGCGATCTATAATATGGCCAGAAATGACTTGAAAGGAGTGAGACGAATGCCGGGTTTCAATGGTACAGGGCCGATGGGAATGGGCCCAATGACAGGCGGCGGACGGGGCTTCTGCAACCCGTACGGTCGGGCATACGCGGGATACGGGGCGTACCCGATGGCTGGTGGGTACTACCCGAACGCGGGTATGATGGGCGGTGGCTACGCCTACCCGCGAGCCGGCTTCGGCACGGCCCCCTACGGGATGGGCATGGGCAGGGGCTTCGGAATGGGTATGGGAATGGGCCGCGGGTTCTTTGGCCGCGGAGGCGGCAGAGGTCGCGGACGCTGGTAACGGAGTATCTGCCGTGACGCGAGCTGGATGGATGCTCACGTGACACACTTGACGGCGCCCCTGGAGAGGGGCGCCGTCAAGGTTGAGTCTGGGTGGCCGACAGGGCTACCGTGTCCAGCGATCGCGGGCGGCCGGCAGTTCCGGGAACGGCGCATGAGGGAGTGTCTGGTACCAGTACGCGGTGGAGCAGATGTCGTCTGTGAGCGGCTGGAACTTCCCGTTCGGCCACCAGCCAAGCTCCTGAATGGTCACCTTCAGGTCCTCGTCGAAACGGATCGGGTCCATGATGTGCCAACGGTACAGTCCGTGCTTCGGCACTTTGCCTTCCTCGCGCTGCCACAGGGGATACCCGAGAAATGGAGTGGAGAACGTGTCGCCAAATCCCCATGCGCCACCGAAGTAGTCCTCCGTCCCGGTGCCGCAGATCGTCGGGAACTCATCATCGCCGTCGATGAAGAACTTGATCTCGCCCTCTCCCCACCAGCCGTCGGATAGCTGGGTCCAGGCCAGGTATGTTCCCACGTACTGGCCTTTGCCCTTGATACCGTCGAGGAGCACATGCTCGGGACACTCACGCGTCCCCATCGACTTGCGCCATTGGGCATGGAAATGCGCGGCTTCGTCAAACACGGTCGTCTCCGCGTACGTGATCTGGTAGAAGAACCCGCCAATGTCCTCCCAGCGCTGGTTCTCGACCGTGATCTTCGCGCCCTGCTTGAAGGGCATCGGCCAATAGCTGTTAAAGCCGCCGCTGGGGTTCACGGCGATGGGCATGGAGTTGACCTTCGTCCGCAGGTTGTGCCCGCAGCAGAAGAAGTCGCCCAGAGGCACCTCTACAGACGGTGTGTCGTCCCCGTCCCAGTACATGCGCAGGATACAGTCGCGGTAGGCCTTCGGGTCCACGGTGATCCAGATGTGCTGGATAATCCCCGGCGTCTGGATGTCTGCGAGGGTCACCGTCTCCCCGGCCTTGACGGTGATGCAGGGCTTGACTTTCCATCCCTGCCCGAGCCATCCAGCAGGGCCCTCTCCGGGCGTCGGGGACACCTGCGCCCCGGCCCCCTTGGAGCCGTCTGGGTTCTCGGCACAGATGGAGCGGGTCTTGGCGTCGGCGAGCATATGTACGCCGCCGAGTCCGAACTGGAACGGTAGACAAGGCATGTGGGGTCTCCTCTCCCGATTATAGATGCCCCCCTATTCGCCGGGCTGCGGAACAATCCTGCCCGCGGTGACGGCCAATATGCGGGAAGGTGTGGCTGCGGACGTGGGTGAAGGGTGGGAGTGCTGCAAGACGCTTCACACTGGAGGACCTCTACTGATGCCCCCGCGCTCTCTCGTGCTGTGCATTCTCGCCCTCGCCTTGGCTGTTGCGGCCTGGTCTGAGCCACGCGCAGCCTGTGTCTACAGCTCCTTCAAAGATGGCGGATACTGGTACCGCGGCGAACACAAGGCGTTGTTTGAGGAGTTGGGCTGGGCGCTCGACGAGTATCAGAACACGCAGATCGCCGATCTCGCAGATGGACTCGACCAGTACGCAATCGTGGTCTTCAACACCGCGTACAACTATGCCGAGGCCCAGGACTTCTCCCAGCATGCGGAGCAGTGGATGGCGTACCTCGAGAGCGGGGGCTGTCTGGTCGTCACCGACGCGAACTACGGCAGCATGTTCGCGTGGCTCGCGGCGGTGGAGCCCTCGCTGGTCTGGCGTTCCCGAGGGCAGATGAACGAATGGCACACGGATCCGCCCGCGACCGTTCGCACCGATCACCCGCTGATGGCCGGAGTCACGCCTCCTCGTGTCCCATGGACGTACCCCTCCGCGTGGTCACAGGGCTACACACCACTCGTGGTCGACGCCTCCGGCCGTCCTGTGGTCGCGTACCGAGAGATCGGGAAGGGAATTGTCGTCACCTCGTCTGCCTACCGTCAAAACGGCTGGCCCACGGCATCTTTCCTGCGGAATCTGTTCGAATGGGCCGCGGATGAGGGCCGGCAGGCGGCAGTGGCGAAGCGCGAGGCCGACGAGAAGGCTGCGCGAGAAACGCTTCCGGAGCTGTCCGTGCCCGTACTCGGTCGCGAGCCCATCATCGACGGCGAGATCGGCGATGCCGAGTGGCAGGATGCGGCGGTTATCCCGCGGTTCGTCGACATGCAGGGCAATTCCAATCTGACCCGGCGGACCACAGTGCGCGTGGGCCAAGGCGAAGATGGCCTGCTCGTCGCCTTCGAGTGCTTCGACGCCGATGCAGGCAACCTTCGGGCGAACATCCGGGAGCGCGATGGCGCGCTGTGGACCGACGACTGCGTCGAGCTCTTCCTCGATCCTGCAGGCAAGCGAGAGAGCTACCTGCACTTCATTGTGAACGCGGCGGGAGCGCTTTATGACGAGCGCGGCGGCGATCCGAGTTGGAGCCGCTACTGGGTCGCGGAGGTCGGTCGGCGGCCCGGTGCATGGTGCGCCGAAGTGTACGTCCCCTTCGCGGCCCTGGACATCTCGGTCGCTGATCCCCCGGGTGATACCTGGGCCGCCAACTTCAACCGGGAGTGCCCCACGCGGAATGGCCGGCCTCAGGAGTTGAGCGGCTGGTCGCCGACTTTCGGCAACTTCGGCGTGTCCTCGCACTTCGGCGTCTTGCGAGGAATGAAGGTCGATGTGGATGGCTATCCGGCACAGCCGGAGATCGCCGCGAGTGCGCCGGGCCGCTGGTACCTGGGGGACAACCCGATAGAAGCCCAGATCGCAGCCGCGGGGGGCGAGGGCCTCGAAGGCGCCCTTGAACTCGTGGAATTGCGGAGCGGCGAGCGCACGACGGTGGCGCAAGATGTGACGGTAGCGGGCGATGCGACTGCGTCCATCGAAGTCCGGGCGGCAATCGCCAGTGATGTTGCGCACGAGTTCCAGTTGGTCCTCCGGGATCTATCAGGCCGACGGATTCTCGCGAGTAGCGCTGTGCTGGCCGCGCGCCCGGCTCCCGTCATGGACGTATCGCTCGTGGCCCCCGCATTCAGGGGTTCAGTGCAGTCGAAGGACCCGGTGCGCGAACTGTGGCTGAAGGCCTTCGTAGGAGCGAGTGACCAGACCGGTCTCCGGTTGCGCGCGAGTTTGACCCCGGAAGGCAGCCGGTCGCCGGTTTGGCAGGAGATCAGGCCTGTACAAGCGCGGTCCGACGCTGAGATCCGGTCTTCGCTTGCGTCAATTGCCGAGGGTAAGTACACCCTCCGAGTGGACCTGGAGGACTCCGACTACCACCTCAAAGCGCATGAGACGCTCGAGGTGTCGGTGCTTCCGCCGGCTCCGACGGAGGTGACTTTTGGGCCGGATCGCGTCTGCTACGTCAATGGCAAGCCCTTCTTCCCGATCGGCCTGTACCACGTCTCCGAGCCCGTCGTCGACATCGTCAACAAGCGGGCGCGTGAGATCGGCTTGCCCGAGATCACGGTCGAGTCGATGCTTCGCGATTGTGGGGAGCATGGCTTCAACTGCGTCGTGCGGGGCTGGGGGATGCCCGGGGAAGCCTTCCTCGCTGAGGCGGAGAAGGCCGGACTGTGGGTGATGCCGGAGGTCGGCTCACCGTCGGCCGAGGACCTCGCGAAGATGGTGGACGTCGCCAACCGCTATGGCAATGTGCTTATGTGGTATGGCGTGGATGAGCCGATGGGGGAGAAGCTCGACCGCGCGATGGACGCCCACCAACGGTTCGCCGCAGCTGACCCGCATCGCCCGGTATCCGCCGCGCTCAACACGCCGGCCATGCTTGGCGGGGCGATGAAGGCGTACGACTTGCTCATGATGGACCCGTACTTCATCCGCAATGCCCCGCTGAGCAATGTGGCGAACTGGGTGGACGCGGCGATGAAGGCGGGCGAGGGGCGCGCTCCGATCTGGATGGTCCCCCAGGCTTTCGCGATCGACAGCACCTGGGAGGAGCCCACCAATGAGGAGTTGCGATGCCAGACCTACCTGTGCATCACCCACGGGGCCACGGGCCTGGTGTGGTACGCGTACTTCACCACCGAGAAGTTCTCGGGCAACCCGAAGGGACGCGACCAGTGGTTCCTCCCCGACAGCCACCTGTGGCCGTACTTCACCAAGCTGAACGCGGAGATATCCGCGCTGACGCCGGTCATCCTTGAAGGGGAGCGATTGGGTCCGGTGGAGTGTGATAGCGACGCAGTTCACACCTTCGCGTGGGAGAAGGACGGACAGCGAACGCTGATCGCGGTCAACGCGCTGTACGAAGATGCGCAGGCCACCCTCAAGGGCCTCCGCGGGGATGAAGCCGACGTTTTGGGTGAGGACAGGAAGCTGCCGGTGCGCGATGGGGCCGTCACCGACAGCTTCAAGCCGTTGGCAGTGCACATCTACCGCTACTGAGGCTATCCGCTGGGTATCAGGGCGGCGATCTCGCTGAATTTCTCCTCGGCGAGCAGTTGGCCGTAGGGCACCAGCTTGCTCAGGTCTTGCCATGCAGCCCAGACATTGTCTGCTTTGCCGCCCGCCTCAAGCTGGTAGCTGACCAGGGCCTGCTCGGCGCGCAGGAACTCGCTGCGCGTTTCGTCGGTCCACCCGGGCATTCGAGCTGCCAGGCGGGCGAGACGCTCCGAGATAGTGCAGGCGAACTTCTCGCCAAGTTCCGCCGAACTGTCGCGCTTCGCATCTCCGCCGCCGATGCCCTGGTACGGTGGCTCTCCCTCGAGCTGTGACAGGTCGACCAACTCCGGCATCATCGCCATCATCAGCGAGGTCTCGAAAGCCCCGCCGTGATCACCCATGTACCCCACGTCCATCGCGATGAAGTACTCGGGAGTGCCGAGGATCGGGATCGCGAGGCGCTGCATCTGCCTGACGGCCGTCTCTCGCACGACCATCTGCTGGGATGCGCCATAGTGCCCTGTCAGGATGATGATGGCCTCGAACCCGATGCGTTTGAGCTCGGGGCAGAGGGCTTCCAGACGAAGGTCGGCTCCGGCTCCATGACTACTGTGTAAGGCTGATCGACGCCTCCCACGCCGCCGAACAGGGCGGGCAGCACCACGCCGCCTCCTCGTCGAGCCGCGCGGACGCATAGCGCGTGGGCCTTCAAGGCGTCGAGCCCCAGCGCGTTCTGGTGTCCGTGCCACTCCAGCGTGCCGAGGGGCACGAGCCGCCTTGATCTCGTGGGGCAACATCAATTCCCATTGGACCTTGGCTTGATCGCTGGACATGCGCAAATCCTCCCTCATAGACGACAGACTACGTTCCGGACAGCTCCGCGGAAGCGGCGAGCCGACGGAGGGCCGCCGCTGCATTCTGCCCTCGGATGACGATGTACACGGGCTCCCGCGATGCGCCGAGGGTCAGTGTCCCGTCCTCAACCTTCGCCGGGGCTTCGTTCCCCATGAAGTCGATGATCGTGATCGCGTCGTCGCTGAGGCCGTCGGGTAGTGTCATTCGTGCTACGGCCGATGCTGTGAAGCTGTCGAACATGGCGTACATCACTGCGGCGGCCGAGTCCTCGTCGGCGAAGATGAAAGCCTGCAGGGAATCGCGCGTCAGCCGCATCTGGAAGGTTTTGCCTTCGATGGCCATGGTCAGCGCCGCGTGAGCAGCGGCGAAAGGCTTGAGCATCTGGCCCTCATCCCACATGCAGCCGGATGCGGGGGCCTCATCGAACACGCGAGGCTTCGGGAAAGGCTTGTAGCGCCACGGGTCTACCTGGGCATAATAGAAGACGCGCTCGACGCCATTCGCGATGTTCTCCATGTACATCCGGACCAGCTCATAGCAGGCGTTGCGGAAGTGGTACCGCGCTTCGGGCTCCTTGCGGCCCTGACGGACTTGGTTGAAGAAGCTGGTGCTTGGGACGTTCGCTTCCGTGTTCCAGATCGGCCCGGTGACACCGTGTTCGTTGAGCAATTGGCGCAGTCTCGGCATCAAATCGGATGCAATGTCCGGCTCAAGGTAGTGGATCGAAAAGCCGTCCATGGCCTCGCCGCCGCCTGCATTCAGCATGTTCTCGATCCAGTCCAGTCGCCTCGCCCAGACTCCGCCGCCACCGAGGACAAAGCAGTCCGGGTCGGCCCGCTTCGCTTCACGATAGGCGGCTTTCAGCAACTGCGCGTACTCCTCGGGTGTCCCCCGCCAGAACCCGGCGAAGTGTGGCTCGTTCCAGACTTCCCAGTGGGAGATGCTGTCGCGGTAGTGCTCGACGGTCGTGAAGACATACCGCGCGAAGGCGTCCCAGTCGCCGGGCGGCTCCGCTCGTGGCTTCGGGCTGTCCGGCTTGCTGGTCGCCCACTTCGGCACCCACAGGAACTCCCCGAGCGTCTCGAAGCCGAGCTCGTCCAGGCGGATCTGCGCGTCGTCGTACGGCCACTGCCACTTGTCCGCGGAGTCGGGCTGAATGCGGGTCCACCAGCCCTGCTGCAGGGCATCGTGACAGCGGGCCCACTGCACCCCCATCTTGCGGCCGGACTGCAGGTGCCAGTCGAGGTTGATCCCGTCCATGTGCCCGCCAAAATAGGAGTCCGGGTTGCGGGGCCGATCGTAGACAGACGGGGCGAGCACGGTGAAGCTGCCGAGGTCCTCAACCCAGCCCATATCCTCTTCGTCGATGCCCGCCCACAGCGCGACTTTGAAGCAGCCCCGCGCGGGGGCCTGAAATCCAACGGTCAATTCCTGTTCGGCACCGGGGCCGAGGGTCACCTGCGCCGGCTTCTCGGACACCGTCTGCTGTCTCACATCGATGAGTCGGAACGCGAGGCGGACCTGCGTGACGGTCTCTCGGTCCGTAGTGAGCTTGACCCGCAGGCCGGCTGTTTCGCCATCGCTGTATATGTTGTCGCTTCGAGTGCCGCGGACCCACGTCACGGACACAAGACCCTCCGGAGCATCGGGCGGCGTGGCCTCCACGGGCCACTCCGAGACGTCGGGCTCGTCGGATAGGGTGATGTCTCGCCAGGCCAGGTCCGTGCCCCAGCCGCTCATGATCCCATACGCGCCGCCCGTCGGCGGGTCGGCCGGGTCCTCGAACTCGATGAGCTTCTTGTCGTCGAGGAATCCGCTGACCTTGCTGCCGACGAAGCTCAGGCGCAGCTCGAACTCCTGGGTGTTGTGGGCGTAGAGCGCGTATCCGGGGACGGAACCCACCAGCTTCCACTCTGTGCCCTCGAGGCGGTGCAGCGCCAGTCGCACAAACTGGTTGTTGACCTCCAGGCGATAGACGCCCTTGGCCAGCAGCGCAGACCAGTGACACTTGCGGGCGTTGCGCACCGTCGCGCGGAACGTCCCGTCGCCATCGTGCTTCGTTTCGAGGGTTGCAAAGGGGTTGGACTTCGCGCTGCTGACGGTGAGCCAGCCGTCGTCAATCCTGTAATCGCCGCCGCCCAGATTCCACCCGTCGAGCTCTGCCGGGCCATCGGGGAGAGGGGAGAAGTCGCCCTCGTAGAGCATATCCGCCGCCACCGTCGCGGCTAGCAGCAGAGACAGGGCCATCAAACCCATACGCATCGCACTCGTCCCTTCGCTCGCCAGTCTCGATCCGAGGCCCGGTTCACGCAAGAGCCTTGCCGATCGCTTCCAACGATTGCCAACCGACATCCGCCGGAATATTCTCCGTGACGCCCACGAGGAAGCCTTCGGTGCGCCCGGCCTGCGCCACAATATCCTCGGTCACTCGCGTGATCTCCTCCGGCGATGACAAATGCACCGAGGAGGGGTAGTTGAGCCAGAGAGTCTTCTCGGGCCACCGGTCCCGGGCTTCGGCGACGGAGAAGTTCCCGTCCGGCGGCGGCGTGAAAGCCTCAATGACCGGGAGCCGGGTCTCGGCGACCTTGTGGGCGACCTGCCGGAGCATCCCGTCCATGTGGCAGCACGGGGTCTTCCCGGCGGGAAGCAGGACGTCGCATACGAGGTCATAGTACGGGATCAGGTACTTGTCGAACATGGCCGGTCCGGTCATCTCGCCGGTGATATTGTCGGGAACCCAGATCAGTTCCGCCTCCGACTCCGCCACGATGTCGAGGGTGGCCTTCGCCATGTCGAGCATCGCGTCGAGAACGCCTTCGACCGCATCGGGGCAGTCCATAAGGTCCAGCGCCAGGCGCTCCATGCCCGCGTACTCGATCCACAGGCGTTGGAACGGCGTGCGGTTGAGCCAGGCGAGGACGACGCCTCGGTCGCCCAGGTCCTCGCGCACGCGGCGGTATGGCTCCGGGTCGGGCGTGACCTGCGTGTGGCGGATCACCTGCTCCACCACCTCGTAGTCCTCGGGGCGCTTGATCCAGTGCTCCTTCGTCCACGCGCTCCCGTAGCCGGTCTCAGTATGGGCCGCCTGCGTGAGCGTGCCCCAGGGAGTCTCCATCGTCGTCTCGCGGACGCCGAGGCTGAGTTCCCTGGAGGTGACGCTGACATCAGGCGTGTGTGCCTGGAATGCGGGGGCGCTGGAAACCAGCGCGAGGTTCTCGACCGGTATCTCGCCCGCGGGAAGCAAGCCCTTGTAGCATGTGAAGGGCACTCGGTCGACCTTGCCGCCGCGAACGACCGTTAGCACCTGCTCGCGAAGGGTCATGGTGGGAAGTCGCTCCGTTCGGCGCCGCGCAGGGCCACCTGTTGCTGGATTGGTCAAGAGGTTATGAACGGGGTAGTTCGCCGACGGCAGCGGGTTCCCCTGCAGAAGCCCTGGGAAGAACAGGGGACAAAGGTGAGGGGACTGGTGGAGGGGAACACCAAGCGGGATGCGTCGAGCCGGCCGACAGCCGGCTGCAAGACGACGGCCCGGCGCAGGAACGCGCCGGGCCGAGCCGCACGGTGGGGAGCGGCGAAAGTGCGTCGATAAAGGGCATCCCGCGGGTCCCGGGTACGGGCCCCAGGTGGACCGTGAGTTGCCTCAGTGGTAAGAGATGTAGAATCCCCCGCCCATCAGCGCGAGGGAAGCCACCAGCACGCTGTAGATCCAGCCGCTACCTCTCGCCGGTGAGAAGACGGCTGCTGCCGCCACTGACGTCCCGAGCAGTACCGCGCCGAGCGAGAAGAGCGTGTGGACCAAGGGGTCCTGCGAGAACCACATTACTAATGTTTCGAGACTGTAGAAGCCCATCTCTGTCACCTACCTCTAATCTCCCCCGGGAGAGAATAATCTACTTAAGATCATACCCGGCTCAACTTAAGCTCAAACCATGTAAGCATAAAATCAAGGAAAACTTGTGTCTACATCAATATTTGCGAGGCGATGGCCGCGATGGGACCCAAAGCATTTCTCGGCGGGACCGTGATTGACGGAACCGGGTCTGCTTGTCTGGCCGGTGGAGCGGTGCTGGTGGAGGACGGCAAGATCCTCTCGGTCGGAGACGCCGACTCGGCGAACGTTCCCGACGGCGCGGAGATCATCGACGCGACCGGGAAGACCGTCATGCCCGGGCTAATCGACACCCACATGCACGTGGGTTTCCAGTTCCAGGCCCTGAAGCGTCTGCGGGACTGCCTGGAGCGGGGCACGACCACCGTAGCGGCCGTGACCGGCGGCCCGAGTGCGGTGATCCTGCGAGACGCCATTGAGCGGGGCCTCGTGGACCGTTGCCCAAGATACGTTGTCGGGTGCGTCGTTGGCGCCACCTGCGGGCATCTGCGCCGTACGGATGGGCATGTCGCCGGTGTGACGGCCGACGGGCCCTGGGAGGTGCGCAAGGGCGTGCGCGCGATGGTCCAGGAGGGTGCGGATTTCATCAAAGCATCCGCCTCGGGCGGGTTCCAGTGGCCCTCGGAGCGGGTCGAGTGGGAGGACTACACGTACGAGGAGCTTGAGGCCCTGGCCGCGGAGGCCCATGCGAAGGATAAGCCGGTGATGGTGCACGCGCACTCACAGCCGGGCATCAACCACGCGGTCCGAGCGGGTTGCGACATGATCCACCACGGGGCCCTGATCGACGAGGAGGGGCTTGAGGGGATC
>JALGSS010000235.1 GCA_029821745.1 Candidatus Zipacnadia bacterium | reverse complement strand
TGCTTCAACTGCGTCTCGTTGATGGTCTCGATCAGCCCGCCAATCTCCGCCGGGTAGTCGTGGATCGCGTACATGGTCTCGATGACCCCCATGAACCGCGACACGAGGAACCCGAGGCCGCAGAAGGCGCCCACAGCGAAGCACACGCCGATGTCTCCGAGCAGTTCGTCCCACTCGTGGTATCGCTCATACCGTGGGACGTAGCGCCGGGCCTCCATGGCGTAGCGGATCACGGCGAAGTCGTCGACGCCCTGCACCATCCGGTGCGTGATATCCCACGAGAAGCTCGTCTCAGACCACCGGCGCTCCTCGACCACATCACCGACGGGCGTAGAAATGGACCACCGGAACATATCGCCGTCCACAGACGTACCCTCGGAGACGCTCTCATCATCGTAGACCGTGTCGAAAAACGCCCCCATGTTCAGATACAGACCGGCTCCCAGCCTGTCATGCAGGTCCACCATCTCCGTGTCCCGTGTCGCGGCGGCCGTGGGCACGAACCGCTCGCCACGCTCGACAACGAACCAGTGAGACAAGTCGGCGTACCAGGGAACACAGTCAGGGGTCTCCCCCGCAAGTAGCGTCAGTAGTCGCTGTTTCTGCGTCACGGCATCGCACCTCAGTCTTCCGTCAGTGTGAGGACGTCCTCAAGGCTGTGTTGAAAAACGTGAGATAGCCGTGGGGTGCCGATGCCGTACAATCGGCAGGGCCCCACGGATGCACTCAGGATGGCCATGCGTCCCTGCGGGGCCCCGGTCATAGAGACTGGGTACCGGTCTCGCTACCCCGCAGCTACCGACGTGAGTTCCTCAACACAACCTCAACCGCGTCCTGGCAACCGCTCAGTCGAGACCATACAGAGCCTGGGCATTGTCATGGAACATCATTCGGGCCATCTCGATCGCCCTCGTCTCAGTGCACAGGCCGCGGTCCATCCGCTCCGCGAGCACCTCGGCGATGTTCTCGCGAGCCATCACCAGGTGACCGTACACCTTCTCCACGGCCATCCAGTAGTCGCCACCCCACGCAATGATCTTGGTCACGGGGACGGTGTCAAGCCATTCACTCAGAGCCCGGCGGCTCAGGACGGGCGAGATCACGTGGCACCAACACAGGTTCAGCCACAAGTTCGGGCACTGCCGCGCCATGATCCCAACCGTGCTCACCCACGGGATGCCCGCGTGAAACACGTCGAACCGAGTATCACGGTGCTTCAGGGCGATGTCTATCAGATTCTCCGGGTGGGCCCGCCGTATGTCTGCCCAGGTCCCGGCCCACAAACCTGTATGCACCGAAACCGGCATATCCCGCTTCCCGGCTTCCTCGATGCACCAATGCTCGAGAAAATGTTGCAGTGGCAGGCTGGATGGCGTAAACTCACCAGCTTCGAGCACCTTGTCAAGCGCGGCCGCAGCCTCCTCACGGGAGGGGTCGCTCAGAGCCGTTCCCGCCCGCTTCACGCCGATCGTCCCATCGGCCTGCCACCGGTCGAACAAGGCGCTCACGGAGGCGACTGCATCGTCCAAGTTCGCGATCGGTCTGCCGGTCTCCTCGCCCAGGGCCTCAATGCCCGCCCGCGAGTGCAAAGGCCCCAGCGTTTCGTTCAGGCTGCGGATAGGCAGCAGGAACCCGTCCGACTGCCGGCAGTCAGGGTTCTGGTTCAGTACCCCTGTGATCTTGCATCGTTCCTTCAGAACCCGATCGTACAGCCCCGGCGTCCGTGCGGCCCGGATCTTCTCGGAAGCAGTATGCACCGTCGCGTCGTCCAACTCCCGAACGCCATAGAGATCGCGCAGAGCGATGAACAAGGCGCGAATCGGCGCGGTGTCACGGATCAGTGGCAGGTACTCGCGGAAGATCCCCCATCGCTGCTCCAGGGAAGCCTTGGGGCCCTCGCGGTGTGACTGCAGGAGTCTGACCTCCTCCGGAGACGCTCCTGCCACCTCCAGATCAGCCAGCGAATACTGAAGGAGCGTCAAGACATCTTGCTCGTGGGCCAGGTGGTACTCCTCCGGCCAGAGATGCTCGTGGGCATCGATAACCGGCAAGTCGGCGATTGCTTTCATCAGCGCATGGGTGATTCGGGTCATGGTCGGGCCTCCCCGTTCGGCGCGAAGTCTCTTTGTCGGCGCGTTAAAGAAGGATTCCCCCTATTGTTCGTAGAATTGTCATTCGAGAGGACCACGCGGGGGACCTGCCTGGGATAACACGACGGCCCGAACGGGGGGAGCAGGTCAGCCTGAGCGTCACGGTCCAGCCTGCCGGCCCACCGTCTACCCGACAGCGCGGGACAGGGGTTTTATGTGTCGTGCTTCAGGAGATACGAAACATGGTTACCGTACGCAGCCTTGGGCATGCGTGCTATACCGTCGCCGACGGCAGATACACGCTCATTCTCGACCCGTTCCTCACGGGCAACGCGGACGCTGTCTGCGGGCCCGATGATGTCCAGGTCGACTACATCCTTGTCTCCCACGGGCACGGGGATCATCTGGGCGACGCCATTCCCATGTCCGTGAAGCAAGGCGCACCCATCATCGGCGTTGCCGAACTGTGCCGGTACTGTGCCGGGAAGGGCGCCGAGGTCGTCGCGATGCATATCGGCGGAGCTCGCGACTTCCCATTCGGGTCGGTCAAGCTGACGCAGGCGTTCCACGGCTCCGCGGTAATGGACGATGAGGGCATCATCTACACGGGACTCGCCTGCGGATTCCTGATCGCGTGCGGGGACCGGACCATCTACTTCGCCGGGGATACCGGCTTGTTCGGAGACATGGCTCTGATCGCGCGCGGGCGCAAGATCGACGTCGCGATACTGCCGATTGGGGATAATTACACCATGGGGATCGAGGATGCGACCTTCGCGGCACAGATGCTTGAGCCCAGGGTCGTCATTCCCACCCACTACCACCTGTTCGAGCCCATCCGCAAGGACCCCGGCGCGTTCGCCGACGGGGTGGCGGGCCTGGGCATCGAGTGCAGAATTCTGGCGCCTGGAGAAGAAACGGAGGTGTGATGGATACGCCGCGCCCGGGCACCGGCCCTGTTGGGCCCGGGGATTCGTCTTAGCCGTTGCACGTGCTGTTCCGACGTATCATCTCCATATACACACTGCCGACCAATACACGATCTGTCGTTCCCTACATTCACAGATAGCGTTTCATACCCATCCCTCGGTGCCTGCCTCTCGGGCGCCGTCGCCACCGATTGGATGCTGATACCATGATTGTGCTGCGTGGATTATGGTCCCTCTTTGTGGTCGCGATGACCCTGGTGGGGGTCATCCTGGCAAACAACGTCGCACACGGGATCATGAAGCAGTTCTCTATGGCCGACGCCGAGCCTCAGTCCCGGATCATGTTCAAGCTGGGCATCAATGCCCTCGGCGGACTCGTCGGCTTCTTGTTCGGTCTCATATCCTTCCGCAAACTCGTCTCCTGGGTCACCGAGATGGAGAAGGTGCCCCTCCTTGACAAAGTATCGGCCGTGGCCGGCGTCCTGATCGGGCTCACGGTCGCAATACTGTTCACTACTCCGTTCGCCAATAGCGAGAGTTGGAGCGTCCCCATCCGCATCGCGGCCTGTGTCGTCGGGGTCATCCTGGGCATCGGCTTCGCGATGAGCGCGAAAGAGCAGATCACGTACGTGTTCCCCGGCCTGACTCCCGACATGCAGGTTGGCCCGACCACGGCAAACGCTTGCCGCCCGAAGATGCTCGACACCAACATCGTCATCGATGGCCGCATCGCCGACATCGCCATGGTCGGGTTCATTGAGGGCCTCATTCTCATCCCCGGCTTCGTGTTGCAGGAGCTCCGGCACATCGCCGGGTCTGCGGATAACCTCAAGCGCGCACGGGGCAGACGCGGCCTCGACATGCTCAACCGTCTCAAACAGATTGACGGCATCGAGACCAAAGTCTTCGAGGACTACCCCAAGGAACTCGATATGACTGAAGAGGTCGACCAGCGCCTCGTCAGTCTGGCCGATCTGATCGGCGCAGCCGTCGTGACCAACGACTACAGCGTCAACGAGATCGCCAAGCTCAAGAGCGTCTCCACTCTCAACGTCAATGAGCTGGCGAACGCCATGAAGCCCGTCTTCCTGCCCGGCGAAGACCTCACGATCACCGTCGTGAAAGAGGGCAAGGAGGCCGGCCAGGGCGTTGCTTACCTGGATGACGGCACCATGGTTGTGGTCGAGGGCGGCGCGGAGCATCTCGGCCAGATCGTCCCCGTCGTGGTCACCAGTGTCCTGCAGACCGCCGCTGGGAAGATGATCTTCTCCGATCTGGCCGACGCCAAGGGCAACTCTGTCTCCGGCACCACAGTGCGCAAGGACCGGGACAAAAAGTGACCGACGTTGCTGCCCTGATCGTCGCTGCCGGCATGGGCACGCGCTTCGGCGGCGACCTCCCGAAGGTCTTCGTGGACCTCGCGGGGTCGCCGCTTTTCCTGTGGTCCCTACGGGCCTTCGACGCCTGCCAATCCGTGTCCCGCCTGGTACTTGCCGTCAGCCCCGAGCACCTGCACAGGGCTTCGGATATCTGTGCCCGGGCCGGCCTCGCCAAGCCTCTGGAGTTGGTCGCCGGAGGCACGCGCCGGCAGGATACCGTCCTCGAGGGCCTCAAGGCCCTCGCGCCACACGCCCCCGAGATTGTCGCCATCCACGACGGCGCCCGCCCGCTAATCGACGCGGATACCATCGTCCGTTCAATCGAGCTTGCCCGCGAGCGTGGCGCTTGCGTCACCGCCGCGCCGGTGACCGACACCATCAAGCAGACCGACGAAGCCGCCGTTGTCCTCGCCACGCCTGACCGCCGCTCCCTCTGGCGCGCCCAGACCCCCCAGACCTTCCAGTTCCCACTTCTGCTCGCCTGCTATGAGCGTGCTGAGGCCGAAGGCTGGAACGTGACCGACGACGGCTCGGTCGTGGAGCGTTGCGGCAAACCTGTCACGATCAACCCGGGCAGTGACACGAACATCAAGATCACCACTCCCAACGACCTGGTCTACGCGGAGGCCCTGATGCAGTCTCGAAATGGCGCCACGCCCACACCGCATGGCCCCATGGTGCGCGTCGGCCATGGCTATGATGTCCACGCCCTCGTCAGCGGGCGCAAACTCATCATCGGGGGCGTTGAGATACCCCATGAAACGGGTCTCGCCGGCCACTCGGACGCCGACGTCCTCCTGCACGCGCTGTGCGACGCCATCCTCGGCGCCGCCGCCGCAGGGGACATCGGCGCTCTGTTCCCCGACACGGACGCCGCCTTCGAGGGCATGGACAGCGCGGTCTTCTGCCGCACCGTGGCCGCCCATGTGCGCGAGTTGGGTTACGACATCGGCAACGTGGACACAACGGTCATCGCCCAGCGCCCGAAGCTCGCCCCACACATCGACACAATGCGCCAAAGCATTGCGCACGCTCTCGACATTGACCCGGCCCGCGTCAGCGTCAAGGCCACGACCACGGAGCGCCTTGGCTTCGAAGGACGTGAGGAGGGCATTGCGGCGCAGGCCGTCGTCTTGCTGGTCGGCCCGGGGTAGCCCCGGTTCTCCTTGCACCGGCTCCGTCGCGGGTGTATAACCACTGCTGTTTGGCCGCCCGCGGTCCGACGCGCCGTGGCTGCACGCCGGTGCCCATCGGTGCTTTCCGGGCCGCGTGATACTGACGGGATCGCAGGGGGTCCACGATGAGCGCGGTAGCGGTCGCGCTGGGCATGATCGTCTTTCTCGGGCTGGGGTACCACTTCTACGGACGCTTCGTCGAGCAGAAACTGGCCGCCTGTGACGATGGCCGCCCGACGCCCGCCGTTGTCCAACGCGACGGGGTGGACTACGAGCCCGCCAACCCGTTGGTCCTCTTCGGTCACCATTTCTCATCCATCGCCGGCGTCGGCCCGATCGTCGGCCCAATCCTCGGCATGGCCCTCTTCGGATGGGCGCCGGTCCTCGGGTGGATCGCCTTCGGCTCCGTGTTCATCGGAGGCGTCCACGACTACCTGTCTCTCATCGTCTCTGTCCGCAACCAGGGCGCATCACTGGCCGACGTTGCCGCGCGCGTCGTCTCACCCCGGGCCAGCCGCGTGTTCGCCATGTTCCTGTGGCTCGCGTTGGTCCTGGTGATTGCGGTGTTCGCGTCCGCCGGCACAAAAGCTCTCATGGCGCCTGACCTCGGCCCCAAAATGGTCTTCCCCACCTTCATGGTCATCATTATCGCCATCGGTCTCGGCGCGGCGGTGAGGCGCCGGATCGCTCCACTGTGGCTGCTCACTGCTGTCGCCGTCGGCGCGGCCCTGTTCTGCATCTACATCGGCAATGCGTACTTGCCCATGTCCCTGCCCGATGCCGTGGCGATCGGCGGCCAGACCTTCGAACTCACCCAGCACGCCCAGGAGACGATCTGGTTCCTCATCCTCATGCTCTACTGCGTCGTCGCGTCGGTCATGCCCGTCTGGCTGCTCCTGCAACCTCGCGACTACATTTCCGTCTACACACTCTTCATTGGTCTACTATTGGGGTTCTTGGCCCTGATGATCGCCTCGCCGACACTGAGCGCCCCGGCCTGGATCGGCGCCGTGAGCAAACAAGGGCCGATATGGCCCATGCTGTTCGTCATCGTCGCCTGCGGCGCAATCTCGGGCTTCCATTCGGTGGTGGCGTCAGGCACGACCTCCAAGCAGCTGGCGCGGGAGGGCCATGGCCGGGCCATCACCTTCGGCGCAATGCTCCTCGAGAGCGTTCTCGCTGTACTCACCATCGGCCTCGTAGGGGGCGGGCTGCTGTGGGCTGTGGGTGACAAGGGCGCGGATCTCTACGCGCCGGGGATCATCGTCGGTGGAGGTGGCGG
>JALGSS010001147.1 GCA_029821745.1 Candidatus Zipacnadia bacterium | reverse complement strand
TGCTGCCTTGCCGCAGTGGCTTCCCCGGGGGTGGGCCAGAACGTATCGGGTCTGTTCCCAAGCGCGCCCGCCGATTCGCTGGTCAGGAAGGCGAACCCGCCAGCCACCGATCGGCCTGCTGCGCGCGGGGCATCACGATGCCGAGCTTACGCCCGGCGAACTGCGGCGCATCGGGGCATGGATCGACTGCAACGCGATCTTCTACGGGGTCAACGAGCCGGCCGAGCAGGCCAAGCAGCTTGCCGGGGAAGCGGTGGATATGCCGCCGGTCCAGTGAGTCCTGGGGCACGGACGAGCGCCCGGCGGGCCGCGTGCGGCTGTGGCCTTGCCCTCGGAAGCCCCCCATTCCGGAGCTTGGTGGGCCGCCGCCCAGTCACACGCTCGGAGCACCTGACGCCTCGCCATGTGCCCTTCGGGTGTGCCGTGGTAGCCGCAGGTCTTCAGCCCTCTGTATTACACAGATTTTGACGTCCCCGGATCGTCTGGAGCAGCCCCCGGCATGTCACGGATGCGGCGTGCGCTGAGAGGCAGACGAGGGCCGTGGATGTGCCGTTGAGGCCCGCAAGGAGCGACCGCCTATAGCAACAGGCGGAAGCCCGTTGCCCCCGGGTCGGGAACCGATGTGAGCCCCCGAACGGTGGCGGCACAAAGCCGGCCGAATTCCTATCGTCTTGTATCGCCCCTGTTCGGGGCTGACGACAAACGGCCGTCTGCACCGTCGCCAAGATGTGTGTAATGCAGAGGGTCTTCAGCCCGCGGGTTGTTTGCTGTTCGCCGTCAGGAGTGGCCGGGCCATACGCCCCCCCACTGGAGGACTCGGCGCTTCGCCCGGCGAAATGCGTCATCCAGTGCGCTCTCGTCTGGCAACTCTCTTCGGATGGAGGCGGTTCCGGATGCATGTCGGTCACTCGGTGGCAGCGGACCTCGTGAGGGTTGCGCTGCTTGCGCTGTGTGTCGGATGTCTCAGTCTGTGTCAAGCCGCAGAAGACAAGACATGGGTGGAGTTCGACGGCGTCACCTACGGCGCGAAGGCGAATGACCGTGGCCCGATCGGCGGAGGCGAGGGGTACACGGAGATCGTGACTGAAGGCGACTACTCGGCGACGAGTCTTGAGCTCCTCATCGAGTCTCTGAGGAAGGCAAAGGCCGGCCAGGTGGTGTTCATCCCCGGCGAGACCGAGATCGACCTGACCACCTTCATCTACATCGACGAGTTCGTACTGGAGATACCCGAAGGGGTCACTCTGGCGGGCAACCGCGGGCCCTGGGGCCGAACGTGCGCGTCACCGGCCTGCGCATCCGTGGGCCCAACACAAAACGGTACATCGACCACCATACCCGCGCCTACAAGAAGGGCGGTAAGGGGAGCGGCTACTACTACAAGTTCCCCACCTCCAACGGCATCCGGGCGGAGCACGACGACCTGCGCGTGGACAACTGCGACATATCGGGCTTCAGTCACGGGGGCGTGTACCTCACAAAGGGGAAGGGCCACCATATCCATCACAACTACATCCACCACTGCCAGTATCAGGGCCTGGGCTACGGGGTCGTGCACAATACGGCGTCGTCACTGATCGAGTACAACCTATTCGATGCGAACCGGCACTCCATCGCGGGAACGGGTAGGCCGGGGACCAGCTACATCGCCCGGCACAACGTGGAGCTGGGCATCTCGCTGAGCCACTGCTTCGATATGCACGGTGGCCGCGACAGACGAGACGGCACCGACGTCGCCGGCACCAGCATCGAGATCTACAACAACACCTTCCGCGCGCCGCAGACTCCGGTGGTCATCCGAGGAGTGCCCCAGGAAATCTGCGATGTCTACTACAACTGGTTCCCCAAGCACAATGCTCCCGGGAAAGCCGTGAGGGCATCAAAGGGCACGCGGGTCTTCAAGAACGCCTACGGGGAAGAACCCAAGGTCGTCGAGTAAGGGCGGCCGGCCGCGCGAAGGCTACTCGGGGCCGACCTGCCCCTAAGGGTGGTGTTGAAAAACTAGAGAGCATGGCCGTGGGGTGTCACAGCGCGTCGTGACCGACGCGCTACATGGGCCCCACGGAGCCCTCTGAGACGCGCACGAGGCAGGCGGCTCGCGAAGTCACATGAAAGGGTGCCACTGGTCCCGCGGCGCGGGACCAGTGCGCCGTTGCCGCCGCACACGACCAGGTACCCCGTGCCCATGGTTGCCTCGCTCAACACAACTCTAAGGCCCGGGCTCGCCGGCATCGACTTCCACGACCAC
>JALGSS010000234.1 GCA_029821745.1 Candidatus Zipacnadia bacterium | reverse complement strand
TGGCTGTCACGTCGAGAGCGTCAACTGCTCCGGCGTGGGGAACGTGGGCTGTCGGGACCTGGGCACGGACCGGCACTCCCGTGGAGCCCGTGTTGTTCACATAGAGCTCGAAGGCCTGGTGAATCGGTGTACGGACGGTGCCCTCGGGCGTCACGTTGATGGCCCCGATCACGTTCACGAGTTGAGCCAGCGCCGCCGCCGGGCACTTGTCCCCGAGTCGGTGCAGCGCGTTGAACACCGAACAGGTGAACAGGGCGTCGCGGAGGGTGTAGGCGCCCGCGCCATTGTCGACGATGATGTTCCACTCGTCGAAGGCCAGGGGCATGGGCTTGCCCGCCGCTTCGGTGGCGATGTCGTACGTTTCCCCGAGCATCCGCTCCACCAGAGGCGGCCCGCTCAGGGCGATCATGTAGTTGAGCACCGAGTCGGTTTGCGCGCGCACATGCAGGTAGTAGTGCACCGACAGCCAGTCGAACTCGCTTCCCGCGATGCGGCACACCTCGCGGTTCCAGTCTCCCCAGCCTGCCCCCTCGACTCCGACGCCGATCAGCTCGACCGACGGGTCGACAGCGCGCATCGCCCTGGCGAACTCCACGGCCTTGATCCCGTAGTGCGTCGCGTTGAGATGGCCCAACTGCCACCCGCCGTAGATTTCGTTGCCGATGCCCCAGATGCGCACCTTGTACGGGTCCGGGTGGCCGTTGGCCGCGCGAACGCTGCCCCAGCGGGAATCCACCGGGCCGTTGCAGTACTCGACCCACGCGGCCGCCTCCGTGGCGTTGCCTTCCCCGGAGTTCACGCAGATATAGGGCTCCGTGCCCGTGGCCTCACAGAAGCGGAGGAACTCGTCGGTGCCGAAGTCATTCCACTCCCAGCCGCCCCAGGCTCTGTTCCAGCGTGGCGGGCGGCTATCCCGCGCGCCGATCCCGTCGCGCCAGTCGTAGCCGGAGACGAAGTTCCCTCCCGGCCAGCGCACGAAGGGCGGCTTGATCTCGCGGATCGCCTCCAGGCAGTCGGCCCGCATCCCGTCGATACTATCCGCGGGCATCAGGGACGCCGCGCCGAGCCAGAGCGTCCCGGGTCCCGAGGCGGCGATGAAGAAGCCGGCTTCGGTCGTCTCGGCAGGGCCGTGCAGGTCGAACTCACACGCCTGCCAGTCCGGGCCAATTGTCCTAAGTTCGACCTGTGAGATCAGCGTCTCCTTCGTCCGCAAGCCCACGAGCACAGGCCCGGCAATTCCCTCTTGCTTCGCCACGAGCCGAACGTGGCAACCGATTCCGGCACGAAGCGTGAGGCCATCCTGTGCGATCCCGGCGGGCCGTGCTGCCTCGGCGATCTCGATGCGCTGAGATTGGGTCGGGCAGTAGTAGTCGGCATTGTCGCGGGCGAAGGTGACCCCGTTTATGTCTTGGCCGAAGGGACGCCAGCCCTCGACAACGCCCACTTCGCTCACGGCTCCCGTGAACTTGCGGTTGTTGAGCATCTCCGCCCAGATGCCCCCGTAGATGCCGCGGAACATGTGCTCAATGAACTGCCCGTAGCGCATGGCGTCCAAGGGCCACGTGGCGCCGTCGCAGTCCACCGTCACCTCGGCACGATCATCAGCGGGCGTGTCTGCGGGCGCAGGCGTGAGCGTGATCGAGTCGATGTCAGTGACGACTCGGGCCCCGGACCCGAAGGTCTTGCCCATAAACCCCACGTACTTCGCGGGCCAGATGGACGGCCACGAGCCGGCCTCCTCCCATGCGTCGTCCGGACCGTAGCGCCGGCTCATCGTGTACTCGCGCCCGGCCTTGGTGATCCGCAGGTACACATCGTCCGTCCTGCCCTGCATGGCCAGGTGACGAGCTTCACCGGTGGGCTCGCACCAAATCTCGGGCTCTTGTTTCGGGTTCCCCAGCGAGGGGGCGAAGAACGGCCCCCAGGCGAGCATGTAGCGCTTCGAGAACCCCACGATCAGGGCCATGTGGAAGTTGCTGTCCGGCCCGTACTCAGTCAGCTTCACGTGGGCTTCGAGGGAGAAGTCACCGGCGGGCGCGTCGGCCAGGAGCAGGGGCGCATTGCCCGAGTTCCATTCCGCCCACTGATTGAAGCCGTTTGGGGCCTGGGGAATGGCGATGCGCAGGTGCCCCGGATTCGCGACCAGCGAGACCGTCGGCCCGTCCACCGGGGTGAGCCACTTCCAGCGCGGGGCCAACTCGCCCGTATCGAAGTCATCGTGGAACCCATCCTGGGCGACGGCGAGAGAGGCGGCGAGTACCGTGAGCACAAATGGAATCAGTAAGCGCACAGTGGAACCCCCTTCGGCATGCATGCCATGTTCGCACGGAGTCTCTTCCCGGATTTGCCGGGCGCGCCCTCCATCTCGGGGCCGGCGTCGCGACATGACCCCTCGCCGATCACCTGAGCTTGATGCGCGCGTACCCGATCGTGTTCCGCGCGCCCGAGGGCGTGCCGAGCAGGTCGATCGTGTACGATGGAACGCCGCCGGCGCGCGGAGTGGCGGTGAAGAAGCTGGTCAGAGGCCGCTCCAACGGGATTCGCACTGCCCCGCCGTGAGTGCCGTCCGGGAGCAGTTCCATCATGCGGTTCTCGTTGACGGGCTCGCCTTCAGCGTCCTTGCCGCGGACGTAGTAGAGGGCGAACAGCCTGTTGTCGGGAGTGATATGGAGGCGAGGCTGTCCGGTTCCGCCCGGGATCTCGGCCGACAGATCTCCGCCGCCCTCTACCAGCGTCGACCTGTGCGTGATCTCTCCGTCCCTCACGATGGCGTACTTGAGATACAGCACGCGCTTGATGTCAGGGAAATGGTCGCTCCGGAGTCGCCAGTGGATGGGATGCTCGAACCAGACGATGTGCGCGGCGCCATCTGGCGCGACCCACAGGTCACCGGGAAACAGCCAGCCACCGCTCTCGAAGGTGTTGGCGATCTCGACGAACTCCCGGAAGGGCTCGGAGGTGATGTCCGGGGTCCAGGTATAGAGGAGTCTTCGCCAACGACTCCCCCACTTGCGGCCCATGAGCTCTCGGTTGTCCTTGACGCGATCCCACGTGTCGTAAGCCGGCGCGCCGCAGAAATGGACGGCGCGGTCTCTGATGCACACGTCCGGGTAATTGCAGCGGGCGTGGGTGGAGTTGTACGGTGCATAGGTCGAGTCTTCGCGCTCGGGCCATGGCAGTTGGCCTGTGTGCCAATCGCCGTCACTGTCCAGGAATGCCCACTCGCTGTGGCTGTACCCTATGTTCTGGAACAAGGCCAGGGAGCGTCCGGGGCCGTCTGCGGCGAAGGTCCGGTAGGAGTGCTCTGTGAAGGCCGGCTGACCCTCCCACGCCGGGAGAAGCGTCTTGTACGGGGCCTTGGGGTCCGTGGGGTCGAACTGAAGTATCTCCGGGCGAGCCGGACCGCGGGCCGCTTCGGGATCTGTGGTCAGCGTCGGGTTTGCGGACAGAAACAGAGGGCCACCGGGGAAGGCCGCGAGAGGGCATGGTTCCCGGGTCCGGTCCTTCGGGTCAGCCTGCTGAAGCTCCCAACCTTCGTCGCCCCGCTTGAACAACAGCCAGCGCACATTGAGCAGTGGCGGGACGTCCGCCAGCGTTTCCAGGCCGCTGGCGAAGACATCCTCACCGATGCGCACCAGGCATGTGCACCCGTAGCACCACATCGGCGCCGCGCCGTTGTCAGCGGGCTCCCAGGTGTACACGTTCTCCTCGATTTCGACTACCGGCTCCAGCGGCTCGCGCGCGTCCACGGCCTTCTCCCCCTGACACCAGCAAAGGATCGGCACGATCAGCAGGCACAGACAGATTAGCATCGTCCGCATCAGCGACGCCCCTTTGTGTTGCGATTGGCTCGGGTTGGACTACTCGCTTCCGCCGGGCGCATAGCGCTCGCAGTATTCGCGCAGCAACTCCAGGTACTGCCGGTACTGGTCCAGCGAGACTTCCGGCGGCGTCTGGTGGTCCACGCTCGGAATGTAGCCGCCGTGGCGCATTACCGGGGCGATGCGCTCGAACTCCTCCCGGATTCGCGCCTCGCCCAGGTGCATGACGGTCTTGTCGAAAGCCCCGATCATCCGCAGGTTCGGGTGATCGGCTCGAAGCTGATTCACATCCACCCCCGCCATGCGCTCGAGAGGAAGAAAGCCCTGGATGCCCACGCTCTCGTACCAGCTCACGGCGGTGGTCACGTCACCGTCGGTGTCGACGATCACCACGATGCCCTTCTCCAGCAGCCTGGGCACGAGGGCCTCGTAGTACGGCCGCAGGAACTCATCGAACAGGGCTGCGGAGATCATTGGCCCGTGGTTGTACGACATGTCCTCGCCGAAGGTCATGAAGTCCGGCACGCAGACCTCGCAGAACTGGTCGATGACTCGCAGGTGGAAGGCCAGCAGGTCCTCGTTGATCTCTTTCATGAGGTCCGGCTGGTCGTAGAAGGCATACAGGTGGGGCGCGATGCCCAGCAAGGTCCGCGGGTACCAGAAGAAGCCATCCAGCGTGATGAAGACGATCATTTCTCCGGTCGCCTGGCGCGCGGCCCACTGGGCGATCGTCTCTGGATTGAAGGCCGGGTCGGGGTACAGGTGCGGCTTGATGGCGTGGTACTCCTCACGGTTGCGGACGATGGGCTGCCCGTGCCCGGGAGGCCCGGGGCATGTCGCCGCGCGTGGGCTGATCCACAGTTGCCGGTGCACGTCCAGGCCCAGGTACTGCCTGATGTCCCCGGCGTCGGTGAGTTCCGCCGGCAGACCTTCATTGTGCCAGCGGTCGACGGTCAGGTTCCACCACCCGGCCCACTCCATGATCGGTAGACGATCCACGGGCTGGAAGTCCATGGTCCGGGAAAAGCGTTCGCGGTTGGTCATCCTGTCAGTGTTCCTTCCCGGTTAGCCGCAAGGGTTGTATTCGGCGGAATCCTCGGTGATTGTGATGGCCCCCTCACGGGCCATCAAGCGCAAGTACTCCGCGATCGTCTCCACCGGTATCTCGCCCCCGTGACGAAGGCGGCGGTAGATGTCCGCGACGGTGCGCCGGCCGTTGATCCAGCGCCATATCCGGCCCAGTTCGAGCCTGGTGTCACCGTCTCCGGCAAGTTCCGCCAGGCGCGCGCGGGCCGACTCAGACAACTCAGCATCGGGAAGCGGATTCCAGCGCAGGCGGCGGGCGATCAACTTCGCATCGGGCCCCAATTCGGCCGTGGACGGCTCCTCGCAATCCGGCGGAGCGGCGATACCGAATAGGCCGGCTGCCTGCTGGGATTCACGACGCGCGAACGTCACTACGTCGTCGCCCAATCGCTTCAGGTCAGCAGCCAGTTGCTGGTCGCCCCGGGCGAAGCGGCCGGCCTGTAGCACTGCGTCATTCCCCTGCAGCCCCATGTGCTTGATGAGAGAAACCAGGTTCGCTCCGCTCTGCTCTTCGGGCTCTGCGTTGAGGGCGTCGCTGACAGCCTGGCAGATGCGGCCCTTCCAGTCCTGGGCGGCCAGCCGCGCGAGCCGGCGGGCGTCAGCAGCGCCTGCGGTGGCCAGCAGGTACAGGTACGCGCCGACTGTCGCTCCGGTGCGGCCGAGGGTGCTTGCGCTCATCCGATCCGGCGTGTCCTCGGAGCTGTGGTAGAAGCGGTCGGGCCATGCCGAAATCTGGGGCGTGGGGATGTCGAAGTAGCCATCGGAAATGAAGGCGTCGTTGCCCCAGAACGGGGCGACCTTCCACGGGAAGGCGGCGTAGTTGTCCTCGCAGAACCGCGAGGCGGGCTCCTTGGCGACGGCGTCCAGCAGCGTCTCAACGAGACCATCGACGAAGGACGCGTTCTGCTCGGGCGAGCGGAACAGTGTCATCTGGCCGCCACGCACCGCCATATCCTGCCCGACCGAATCCAGGCAGAATCCCGCGACGATCTTCGGCAGGCGCTCTCGGTGCGCGTGCAGGTACGGGAGGAACCCGGACACCTCCACCGCGTGCATGAAGCGGATCGTGCGGCGCAAGGGCCGCAGCGTGCCGGACCGGGTCAGTGCGCTGAGCACGCGGGCCAACTCCGCGCTCAGGCAGCATCCCGACGCGTTGTCCTCGGCCCCCGGCTCGGACAGGTGTCCCAGCACCCAGATTTCCTCATCAGCAAGGTCGCTGCCGGGGAGAGTTGCGTGGACGAAGTCCGAACTGCCCTCGTGAAGCTCAGCGTCGACGACGGCGTGCAGGACCACGGGCTCCTCGGCGCGTTGGATCAGGTCGCGCAGGCGGCGCCCCTGGCGTCCCGACAGATTGAAGCCGAACAAGGGCTCCTGATCGCGCGACGCGGCAAGGGTCGTCCACATCACCAGGTCGGGAGCGTCAGCCTGCTGACGAACGGGAGGGCAGGACGTGAGCCACGGCGGAGC
Source organism: Candidatus Zipacnadia bacterium (assembly GCA_029821745.1). Classification (GTDB taxonomy): domain Bacteria; phylum Armatimonadota; class Zipacnadia; order Zipacnadales; family JABUFB01; genus JALGSS01. The sequence goes on along the minus strand of JALGSS010000234.1, from coordinate 1,187 downwards.
CACGCAATCCGAGATCAACCCGGCGGCCTTGCCTTTCCTCGCCGCCGCCTGGACTGACGAGGGGAACTGGTCGGTGAACAGAAGCTTGCCCTCAAACTCGCCCTCCGCCACATCCGCTTCGGGCAGGGGCCCCCGCCGCACCACTACCTCTGCGTCAATGCCCCCCGGCGGCGTGCCGGTGCTGTTGCTCATCAAGCAGAGCCTCTGGTCCGCATAGCGACAGATAGTCCGGGCTTCAGCGTCAGGCTTCACGATGGACAGAACCCCATCTCGAGGCCGCCACTCCAGCGGGTTCTTGCGGCCGTCCAGGAACTCAGTGCGGTCGTCGCACCAGCAGCTCACCGGCCGCGCGCATTCCGGGTCCGGGGACCGTGGGATTGCAGGCCCAGTGAGCCGCGATGTCCCGCAGACACAGGCCGGGGTTCAACTCGTCGATGATGGCATCGAGCACCGCGTGGAACATAGGCTGCATCTCCCTCAGAGACTGGCCGACAATGGTTGTGGAACATCTCGGCTGACACTACAGCGTCGCTCGCGCTAATGCCCAGCGGTCACCGCGAACTGGCGGTACGAGACCGGCGATTTCCCCTCGCCGATGCCGGGCGTGAGCCCCAGCCAGTAGTTGCGTCCCTCGCCATCATTGTCGTTGAAGTTGACGGCGATGATGTCCCCCGGAGTCTATCAGCAGTTCATCGGCCCCCGCGCATACCATGAGAGACAGCAATCCAGCCAGCAGCATCAGGCGTCTCATCGTTTCCACTGCCTTTCACGTGTATCAGAGCGTCTGCGGCTCGCCACCGGCGAAATCGACCCGGTACCACGGGTCGCGGTCCGGATGTGAGAAGCAGAATTGCATCCAGCCGTCTCGCGGGGCAGCGACGAAGGCGCATTCAGTTTCATTCTTGAGTGGATCGTCGTCACCGTACCTGCACAAAGCCCCCGGCCGTCCGTTGTAGGCCACGGTGTCGCGCAGCAGGGCGTCCGTCAGCGGGGCATTCGCGGTCAGCCGGTCAATGGCCGCGAACCGGGCCATGGACTCGTCCAGGGACTCGGGGCTATTCGCCCGGTGCGGCGACAACTCCTCGGTGAGGGCATGGTTCGTGCACCACAGGCGGTCACCGTCGGGACGCCGGACGCCCTGCAGTGTCCCAGCTTTCTCCACGACGGCCGCGTTGCCCATCTTGTCC
>JALGSS010000233.1 GCA_029821745.1 Candidatus Zipacnadia bacterium | reverse complement strand
TTCCACTGCGCGAGAGAATCGCGTGACAGAGGCTTCGACTCCGTAGGCGTGTTGCCGTGGAAGGTGGGTGCGATCTCGATGGTGGAGATGCCGTCGAACCCCTTGACCTTCAGCGCCGTCGCGACGTCCCTGAAGTTGAGGTTCCCCAGCCCGAAGTGGCCGTGTTCGTCCTTCTCCCCGTGGTTGTCGTGCAGGTGCACCTCGATGATGGGAAGCGGCACGCGGTCGATGTACTCGGCCACGCTCATCCCGCCGAAGTATCCACCCCCGCTGCACCGCAAGTTCAGGTGGCCCACGTCGATGAGAATCCCGTACCTGTCCGAGGCCAGGAGGGGCTCGAAGTCGGCGCGGTAGAAGTCGATGGCAGCGTTATCCAGGGGCATGTCCTCGATCGCGACGCGCAGCCCGGTGGCTTCGCCCATCTCCAGCACCCGCAGCAGGAAGTCTGCCATGCGCCGGACGTCGTAGAAGCTCCCCCGCGAGTCCGAGGCCATCACGGCATCGCAGGTGAAGGTGAGCAGCATGTCGCCGAGGAGATCAATGATTCGCGCGGCCTCATCGGCGGACATGTCGAAGTTGCCGTGGAGGGTCGCGAGTAGATTGTCGGCCCGCAGATAGTCGGCGACTTGCTGCGCCTCCTCCGGCGGCCCGAGCAACTGGCCGGGGAGGAAGGAGATCGTGTCATAGCCGAAGCCCACGAACTCCTGCACGAGGTCGACGAGCTTCACGTGGGGCTCGGCATAGTTCCAGATAGCGGTGGCGTAGCGCATGGTGGACCGTCCCGGTTGAGTGATGGCGCGAGCCCTGTCCCCTTCGCGACGGCCCGGGTAATTCCTTCCTTGAGGCTGTCGCGTGGTCAGGTCGTCGTCGCCAACTGCACCGGGAGGGTAATCGTGAAGGTGGTGCCTTCGCCGAGGGCACTCTCGACGTCAAGCGTACCCTTGTGATGGTCGACGACAGACTTGACGATCGGGAGGCCGAGACCTGTCCCCTGGATTCCCGCCTGGCGCCCCGCCTGGGTTCGGTAGAAGTCGTCGAAGATGCGGGGCAGGTCCTCCTCGGATATCCCAAGTCCCTGGTCCGCCACGGACAGGCCCACGCTGTCATCCACTGTCCACGCGCGGATCGTGATCACGGCGCCGTCCGTGCTGTACTTGATGGCGTTGGACAGCAGGTTCTGGAGCATCCGGATAAGCTCGGGCTCATAGGCGTGGATCAGCGGCATCCCCGTCTCAATCTCGAGCCGGAACTCCACCTCGCGGTCCTCAGTCTCCAACTCCGCCTGGGCCTCGGACACCACGGTTTCGATGAGATGCGCCACGCTGACCTCGCGGGCGGGCTCGAGGGGCAAGCCCTCCTTCAACTGGCTGAGGGTGAGCAGGTCCTCGGTGAGCGTCAGCGCGGCCTCGGCCCGGACGCACGCGCGCGTCATGATCTCCCTTTGTTTGTCCGGAACGGTGTCGGGGAAGCTGTCCAGGATCGTGCCGAGCATCATGGAGATGGCGGACAGCGGAGACTTGAGCTCATGCGCCACCCGCTGCATGTACTCAAGCTGCCGGCGCTGTGTGTTCTGCAGACCACGGTAGGCGATTCGGCATTGTCCGGCCTGCTGCGCAAGCTCATCAGCCAGGTGCTCGAGCTGCTCCTCTCGGCGGCGCAGTTCGCGGGAGATGCTGCCCGTGAGGTATACGGCCATATACAGGACGCCGACGACTCCGCCCACCAGTGACCAGGCTTCGGGGGATCGGTGGAAGCTGGCCTCGATGGCCGGGCTGAGACGGTAGTGGGGGATGATTCCCTGGGCCTCAAGCAGGACGATGACGCCATACAAGACCAGCACGAGCGTGGCCTGGCCGTAGGCGGCCGGCAGGGGCATGATCATCGCCGCAATGATCATGTGCAGGAAGAACAGGAGAGCCACCGGGCTCTCAACGCCCCCCGTGAAGTGGACCGCGAGAGCGATGGCGACCAGATCGAAGCTGATCTGCGCGTTCGCGCAGCGCCTGACGGCCCTGCTCTGCCTCGGCGCTGCGTCCCTGCCAATCCTCGCCAGCCACCGTCGGAACGCAAGATTGTACACAACGATGGCGCAGGCGAGGAAGGCCAGGCCCGACAGGTTGAGGCTCAGTTGCAGAACGTACGTCCCGAACAGCGCCAGCCCAATGGCTCCCGGGCCGACTATCCATCGCAGATCGGTGAACCAAAGCAGACGTGCCAGCAGCGCAGCTTGCCGACTCTCCACGGGTCTGCCTCCCGACCGGAATCCCGGAGTTCGTACAGCACAACGTCGCGTGAGTTCGAGCGGCGCGATCGGCCCAACAACCCCCGGCGACCCAGCGTCGGGACCACTCCCGGGGGCGCCCGCGCTCCGCGTTCCAGGCTCGTCCCCGACACCCATACGTCGATGCCGCAGAGCCTTGGCGGGCGCCCACCGCTGATTAGGGCGGGACGTTACGCGTCTGCCGCCAGAGTGTCCCTCACTTTGCGCAGGAGCGCCGTTGGTTTCACAGGCTTGTCTATGAACCCTTGAACCGGCAGGAACTCACCTGGTTCGTATTTGCCGTCGGTCTGGTCTGGGTAGAACCGCAGGCGGGTGGTGCTGTGGATCGCCGAAAGGATGACGATAGGAACCTCGCTCAAAGGCGCGTCGTACTCGTTGCGCAGTTTCCAGACGAAGTGGAAGCCCTCGGTGCCGTCGGGCATCATGACGTCGAGTAGGATGAGGCTGGGCTGCCATTCCTCGGCCTTGCGAACGGCATCTTCCGGAGTGTTGGCTACCTCCACATCGTAACCCGCGCCTTCCAGGACCAGGCTCAGGGATTCAGTGATGTCGGGGTCGTCGTCGACGACAAGTATCTTGGCCTGCTCTGCCACGAACACGACCTCCCTTCCCGACTTGTACCATTGTTGCACGCACAGCGTGCGGCGAGAATATGGCCCCGTCACGAGTCAGCCGGGCCGTCGTGGCCTCCGGGTGAGCGCTCGAGGATCCGGCGCACCTCGGCCACAATGCGGGGCATCGAGTTCTCTACTTCAGGACTCAGCTCCGTGCCGCTCGCAACCACCTTGGGCTGGATGCCGACGACCGTCACGTCAGGCAGTGGACCCAGTGCCTTGCCTAGTTCGAGCACTTCCACGAGGCTCACCTGGTGCAGCCAGGCGATCCTCTCGAGCAGTTCGACCGACACCTCGTCGGGCTTGAAGGTCAGGACGTCGCCTGGCTCCTTGCCCATGTCGGCTGCGTCGATGATGACGGCCCGCTCGAAACCCTCGAACTCGAACAGCAGGTCCAACCCGGCGATCCCTCCGTCGACAACCCTCACATCCTCAGGCAGTTGCTCCTGCATGAGCAAGCGCGCGGCGAAGACGCCGGCGCCATCGTCCTGCATCAACTCATTGCCGATACCCAGCACGATCGAGCCACTCCCGGCCTGGTCCATTACACAAACTCCACCTTCAGCAGGTGCGTCGCGCAGGATATGCACGGATCGTATGCGCGGACAAGCATCTCCAAGAACAGTTGAATCTTGTCCTGCTCCCAGTCAGCGATCTGCGGGACGAAGGCGTGCATGTCCTGCTCGACATTGTTGAGGTTCTGATTCGTCGGGATGCACAGGTTGGCCTCGACAATGCACCCATCGTCGTCGAAGGTGTAGTCATGGATCAACTGGCCGCGTGGCACGTCGGCGATGCCGACGCCACGGGCAGCTTTCGGCTCAATCGTCGGGTCCTCGAGTACAAGATCCATGTCCAGGAGTTTGTTCAGGGCGTCGATGGCTTCGAGGGTACTGTGGACGCACTCGACCACCTGGGCGATGCTGTTCATGAAGGGGTTCATGCAGATAGGCTCGAGGCCGAGCTCAGACGCGACTTCCCGTGCCTCCGGGCGTATCTGGGTGTGGTTGTTGTTGAACCGGGCGAGAGCCCCGACCATGTACGAGCCATGCTTGCTCCGGGCGTGCTTCGCGTGGGAGTGTGGGACGACGAACTCCTCGAAGATCTGGCCGTAGTCCGGGCCGGGCACGGCCTCACCGAAGCTCGACACGATCTCGGTGGCGCGGTACAGCGCGTACTCGTCCGGATGGCGCAGGCTCAAGAACTCCATGTCGTCGCGGGTGATGTCCGGCAACGAGAGCGTCTTAAGCAGTTCGACGGACGCGGCGTAGTCGTCCATGGATGCGGCGAGGCGATCGCGCAGGTCCGCCAATGCCTCCTTCTTCGGCACGTGGGGGAAGCATTTCGGTTTGATCGCGCACGGGTGAATATGTCGGCCGCCCATGAGAGAGCACATGTCGTTGGCCAGGCGCTTAAGCCGCAGCGCCATCTTCACCACGTCCGTGTGGGTCTCCACGAGCGGCAGGACGCTGGGCACTCCGAGCAGATCGGGCGCCACCAGGTAGTACACATGGAGCACGTGGCTCTGAAGTATCTCGCCGAAGAAAGCCACCTGGCGCATCTGAAGCGTCTGCTCCGAGATCGTGATGTCGAAGGCGTCCTCGACCGCCTGCACCGAGGCCGACGTGTGGCCGATCGAGCAGATGCCGCAGATGCGGGGGGTAATGTGCACGACCTCGTACCACGGCCGCTCCACGATCATCGCCTCGAAGAAACGTGGCGACTCAGTGATTTCCAGCCGCAGTTGCTCGATCTTGCTGTCCCTCATGTTCAGGACGATGTTGCCGTGCCCCTCAACGCGGGTGACGTCCTCTACTCTGATGTTTACGTCCGGCATTCCGGCACCTCACTTACCAATGAGCCTACGGGTGGCATCGGATTCGGGCCGGTGTCCGGCGTATGCCTCGCACCGGCGTGGCCTGTGTGACGCGACATCATGACACGTCACGCTCGTTGTAGCTGTTGAACATATCGAAGTGCTGCATCACCTCGCGAACGCTCAGGCCGTGTTCGGCCAGGGTGTCCTTGTGGGCATTGACGTTCGGGTTGTCGACGAACCCGCGACAACCCTCGCAGCCGTCGCCGAAGGTGGGGCAGATCGCGCCGCAGCCGGCCCGAGTGACCGGGCCCATGCACATCTTGCCCTGGAAGAACACGCAGACGTTCTCTTTCCGCTTGCACTCGACGCATAGCGGATACTCAGGCAGTGTCGGGGTCTTGCCCAGGGCTAAGTCCCTGACCGTCCGAATGAACTCGTCGCGGTCGATCGGGCAGCCCGGGAGTGCGAAGTCCACGGGCACTACTGCGCTCACGGGCCGCGCGGGAATCGTGTCGAATTCCGCGCCCGCCTCGCCGTACACCATGTTCTTGAGCTTGCCCATCCCGTAGCGGTTCTTCAGGGCATTGAGCCCGCCGTTGTAGGCGCAGGCGCCGATGGCGACGACCTTACCCGCCATCTTCCGCACCTTCCGGATCTTCTCGACGCCGTGGTGCGTGCTGATGGCGCCGTCGACGAGCGCGATGTCGATGTCGTCGCTCGTCTCGGTCATTGCTTCGCGCCATCGGACCAGATCCACGAGATTGAGAATGTCCAGTAACTCATTCTCGCATTCCAGGATCGCGAGACTGCAGCCCTCGCAGGATGTGAAGGAGAACACCGCTAGCCGAGGCTTCATTCAGATCGCCTCCCACATGTCTTCGACTTCGGCGTAGGTGAACACAGGCCCGTCCAGGCACACGTACTTGTTGTTGATCTGGCAGTGCCCACACTTGCCGACGCCGCATTTCATGTGGCGCTCCAGGGACAAGAGGATGTTGCGCCTTGCGATGCCCTTCAGTCGGCACTCGGTGATGACGAACTGGTACATGATCGGCGGACCGATGACAACCGCTTTCGTCTGTTCCGGCTCGATGTGCAGGTCCGGGAACAGCGTCGTGACGACACCGACGTGCCCCGACCACGCGGGGTGTGGGCGGTCGACCGTCAGGCGCACATCGAAGTCGTCGCGCCCGCTCCACTCCTCGACCTCATCTCTGAAGATCATCTCCTCAGGGCTCTTGAACCCGTATAGGAGGATGAGATCTCCGAACTGGTCGCGGTCAGCGAGAAGGGCTTGGATCAGACCCCTGGTAGGGATCATGCCGATCCCGCCGGCAACCATAAGCACATCATGCCCCTTCATGTCCTCCAGGTCGAACCCACGCCCGAAGGGGCCTCGGATGCCGACGATGTCGCCCTCCGACGCGTTGTGCAGCGCGGCGGTCACATTGCCGACGTTCCGCACGCACAAGTCGAGTCCGGCAGTCCCGTCGTTGATCGAGGCGAGGGAAATGGGCGCTTCGCCAATCCCGAACAGGCTGACCTCGACGAACTGCCCGGGCTGGAGGTCCAGCGGCACGCCGTCAGCCATCTCGAGACGGAACAGCTTCTCGATGGGCGTCAGGGCCTCAATGCGCGTGATCGCCGCCATCCGTGGCACGTACAAGTCGCGCTCGCCCTCGCACTTACAGGCATGGCTAGCCACTGCTGGTCCCCTCCTTGATGTGGGCGTCGATCAGGTCGTTGATCACGGTCACCGGATCGATGCCTGCCAGGCACTGGCGGACACAGCGGCCGCAGCCGCAGCAAAACGGCTTCCCGTGCCGGGTGTATAGGTAGGCATACTTGCGGAAGAAGCGGTGACGGAGCCGATCCTCGCGCTCTTCGCGGAAGTTCTCGCCGCTGGCGACCTTGGCGAAGGGCTCCAGCATGCAGCCGTCCCACTCACGCACCCGCTCGCCCTCGCCCAGCGACAGGTCCATCTGGTCCAGTACGTCGAAGCAGATGCAGGTCGGGCAAGTCATGTTGCAGGTGCCGCAGCTATAGCACTTGTCGGATAGCACTTGTCGGCCCATTTTAACCACACCGGGCTGGCGCCGAAGTTGGTGAACAGAAGCGGGAGTTCCGTGACGTCTGCGTTGATGGACCGCTCCTGCTCGACACGGCGCTCAATCTGAGTTTTGATATGGGCAGCCTCAGCCGCCGTGGCCTCGCGCGTGTGGATTCCCGCGAGCATTTCCTCGCCGGCGTCTGTGGCGACCTCGACCAGGTACTCTTGCTCGTCGACCAGCCGCGTCAGGTACAGGTCATAGCCCTCGTCGACGCTGGCGGCGCCCATCGACGCACAGAAGCAGTGCTCGTCAGGCTCGCACTGCACGCCGATGATACGCATCTTCGCGCGCTTCTCCAGGTAGTTTGCGTCCGGGTACTTCTCGGCGAACGCCAGGTCCATGGCCAGCATCCCGTGCAGATCGCAGTCGTGCACCCCGAAGAGGGTGATGGGCTCTGACTCCACCACGGGCTCAGCCTTCGGCTCTTCGCCGAGCTCGTAGCGCATCAGAGTCTCCTTGGGTGGAAACGCGTACTTCTTGGGAGGAAGCACTGTGGAGGTGTAGGTAAGGACAGCGTCCTCGGGATCCT
>JALGSS010000232.1 GCA_029821745.1 Candidatus Zipacnadia bacterium | reverse complement strand
GTGCAATTCTCACGATCTGCTCCCGCGGATGAGGTATCAGGACATGGACGAACGGATTATCGTCAGGAAACTGCAAATCCTGCAGGGCATGATAGTCGAAGAGGCGGTGCCGATTGCCCCATGGCAAGCCATGACCGCCCAGCATATCGCGGCCGAGGACTACGCATATCTCGACATTCCTGTCCTTCTCCTTCGACACGATGGAGGCGCTGTTGACGGTTAACGGTTCCCCGTGGTCGGGAATGGACTTCGGGCGCAGCCGGTGCCCCGTTCCCGAAGGTGGCACGCTGGACATTCTCCTCGAATGTGACTCCGTGCCTCGCGTCCGGTGTGAGCCCCATCTGGCGAACACTACGAGCACCTTCGATGGCGGCAGCGTGATCCGGATCAACCCGGATGTCGAGGCGGCCTACTACGACATGCGGTTCGCCTTCGAGGCCTTTAACGCCATCACTCCCGGACGGCGCAAGGAGCTCCTCGGCAGGGCCATCGAAGACGCGATGGTCGCCTTCACGCTGTCGGCCCCCAGGGACGTCATTCTCCGCGAACTGGCCGCCGCAAGAACGCTGCTCAATGAGCGCATCGCGGAGATCGCCCCGGATGTTGAGGGCGGCAGGATCTTCCTCACCGGTCACACCCACATCGACCTCGCGTACCTGTGGCCGATCAAGGAGACGCTCCGCAAGTGCGGGCGCACGTTCTCGACGGCCTGCTGGATGATGGAGCGCTACCCGGACTACCGATTCTCATGCAGCCAGCCGCAGCTATACGAGTACACGAAGGAGCTCTACCCGGACGTCTACGAGCGCATGAAGAAGCACATCGCCGAGGGCCGCTGGGAGACTACCGGCGGGATGTGGGTGGAAGCCGACTGCAACGTCACCTCCGGCGAATCCCTGATTCGCCAGATTCTCCACGGCCTGCGGTTCTTCCGGGAGGAGTTCGGCACGCGTCCTACCGTGTGCTGGCTCCCCGACGTGTTCGGCTACAACGCCGGGCTCCCGCAGATACTCGACAAGTGCGGGCTGAAGTCCTTCTGGACCTGGAAGCTGCACTGGCAATCGCGCGATCCGTTCCCGTACCATCTGTTCAACTGGCAGGGCTGTGACGGGACGAAGGTCCTGGCCCACATCCCCAAGCTGGGAGGCGGCGCGTACAACGGCCGGCCGACCCCGGAGCAGTTGGCGACGGCGTGGGACACGTATGTGCAGAAGGCCGACTATGACGAGCAACTCATGCCCTTCGGGTATGGTGACGGCGGCGGCGGCGTCAATGAGGAGATGATGGAGTTCGCCCGCCGAGCCGAGCACTTCCCGGGGCTGCCCGCCACGCGCATCGGTACCGCCGAGGAGTTCTTCGAGCAGGTGCACGCGGCGGATCTGGACCTGCCCACCTGGGTCGGCGAGCTCTACCTGCAGACCCACCGGGGCACCACCACCAGCCAGGCGCGAACGAAGGCCGCGAACCGCAGATGCGAGCTGGCCCTGCGCAGTGCCGAGATGATCAGCGTGGTCGCCGGGCGGCTGCGAGTACAGGTGTACGCGTCGCCGCTGCGCGATGCCTGGAAGAAGGTGCTGCGGCACCAGTTCCACGACATCCTGCCCGGCACCTCGGTCACCGAGACCTTCGAAGAGGCCAAGCGCGACCACGAGGACGCCCTCAGAGTTGCCGCCGAAGTGGGTAACAGCGCTCTGGAGGCAATCGTGGGTAACGCCGACGATACGCTGCGGTTCGGCATCTTCAATGCGGTTTCCTGGGCCCGGGACGGCGTCGTCGAGCTGGATGTCCCGGACGTGGGCGACGATCTCGTCGGGATCATGCAGGGACGGCAGGTACCGGTGCAGGTGGTGGAGCGCAATGGTGACCGGATGACGGTGATTGCCGCCGCGGAGAGCGTGCCGGCGATGGGCGCGGCTCTGCTTGAACTCGAGGCCGCGCGGCCCCTCCACTCCCTCGTAACGGCCTCCGAGGGCACCCTTGAGAACCAGTTCTTCAGAATCCAGATCAATGACTGTGGCGAGATCGTCAGCCTCTACGACAAGCGGGTCGCGCGCGAGGTCATCCCGGAGGGTGAGAGCGCCAACAAGCTGCAACTGTTCCAGGACGGTCCCGAGCGCGAGGCGGCGTGGAACGTCCACGAGACCTACAACAAGCGCGAGTACCCGTGGGAGGGCGAGTGTTCGGTGCGGGCGATCGAGGCCGGGCCCGTCCGCGGGACAATCCGCGTGGAGCGCAACCACCGGAACACGAAGCTCGTACAGGACATCTCGATCTATGACCACAAGCCACGCATCGACTTCCACACGCGCATCGACTGGCAGGAGCGCCAGACGATGCTCAAGGCCGCGTTCCCGTTGGCCGTGCACTCAGAGAAGGCCGCCTTCGAGGTCCAGTTCGGCGTCGTCGAGCGCCCGACGCACCGCAACACGTCGTGGGATCAGGGGAAGTTCGAGGTCGCCGCTCAGCGATGGGCAGACCTGTCCGAGGGCGGCTATGGCGTCAGCCTGCTGAACGACTGCAAGTACGGACACGATGTCCACGGCAACGTGATGCGTCTGACGCTGCTGCGCGGGCCGGAGTACCCGGATCCCCTCGCCGACCTGGGCGAGCATGAGTTCACGTACGCCCTCCTGCCCCATGAGGGTGACTGGCGGCAGGGCGGCACCGTCCAGCAGGCGTGGCAGCTCAACGTGCCCCTGTTCGCCATCCCCACCGACGTCCAGCGAGAGCTCATCTCGTTCATCAACGTGGACGGGCCCGCGATCATCGAGACGCTCAAGTACGCCGACGACGGCCACGGGGCGATACTGCGAATGTATGAGCCCTACGGGAGCCGTGGGCGCGTGATCGTCGGCGTCAACTTCCCCGTGGGCAGCGTCACCGAGTGCAACCTGGTCGAGGAGAACCTGGGGGACGTCGATTTCGAGGACGAGGAGTTCAGCTTCGACATCAAACCCTTCGAGATCCGGACCTTCCGGTTGCAGTAGGGCTCCCGAACTCAGTGCGGCAGTAACCCGTCAGCCCGTCGCGTTCCTGCGGCGGGCTTTCAGGCAATTCTGAACGGTCTCAACGGTGATGGGGCGGCCATGGCCCGGGTAGAATGTGCCGACGCCCATGTCGATCAGCGTCTCCCAACTCTCGAACAGGCGGGGGACATCATCGGCGAAGAACGGGAAGACCTTGCCGGACCCAAAGGGTATCACGTTCATCATCAGGTCGCCGACGAATGCTGCATCCCCGGCGACGACTGACACTGACCCGCGCGAGTGGCCGGGAGTGGGGATAACGGTGGCGTCAATGCCGAATTCCTCGAGGGTGAGAGCATCGGTGATCAGCACGTCGGGCTCGAGCGGTTCGTAATCAAGCAGGCCCCGGAAACGCTGTCCCACGGCCGAGACGATGCGGCCGATCAGCGTGCTTCCCGGGGGGATTACGGCTCTGCCCTCACGCAGAATGTCAGCCTCATCCGCATGCACCATCACCGGGCAGTCGCAAACGCCGCGGACGGCGCTCAAGCCCCCCCACGTGGTCGTCATGCACGTGAGTCACGACGATCAGCCGGACCTCCCGCGGCTCGACTCCAAGCGTACTCAGGTAGCGCAGGAGCCTGGGCAGGCTGCGTTTCGGGCCGGCGTCGATCAGCGTGTAGCCCTCGCCTGTGCCCAGAAGATACGTATTGACCTTGCCGAGATGGAGGGTCGCGATGAACCGGCTCTTCTCAGCCATTCTTCGGTGACTCCCGGCGGCTCGCGAGAGGCTGCTACAGCCTCCCGGCGGCCTTGAGTTGCAGGTACTCGTTGACGGCCGAGACGGTGAGCTCCGCCGCGGGCACATCCACCACAAGCGCCCCGCGGGAGCGGACAAGCGCCAGCGCCGCCTCTCGTTTCGCGAGAGCATCGGCCCCCACGGCGCGTTGGTAGGCTTCCTCAACTTCGCGGGGCTCCCGGGACGCGATGGCTTCAAGGTCCAAGTCGCGGATCGTGACGAGGAGCGGCAGGTACCTGGGGCGCAGAGCCATGATGTGCGTCAGCAGTCGCTGGGACGCGTCCGCGTCGACGAGATCTGAGAAGATGACGACCAGGGCGCGCTTGCGGGAGCGCTCGGCGAGGGTGGAGACGGCGGCTCCGTAATTCGGCTCGTCGAGAGTAGGCTGCACCGCGTAGAGTTGGTCAAGGATTCGCCCGACTTGGGCGCGGCCCTTGCGGGGCGGCACGAAGCTCTCTATTTGGCGCCCGAAGGTGATGAGCCCCACGGCGTCGTCGGTGGCGCAGGCAACATGGGCCAGCATCAGCGCCGCGTTGACGGCGTAGTCCAGCTTGGACATGCCTGCGACCTCGGCCGTCATCATGCGACCTGTCTCGATCATCAGGACGAGATTCTGGCTACGCTCGATGTCGTACTCGCGGACGATGGGCTTGCGATACCGGGCCGTCGCCTTCCAGTCGATCCCCCGGTATCCGTCATCGGGAACGTACTCGCGGAGACTCTCGAACTGCGTGCCCTGCCCGCGGACCCGGAGGGTGCGGAACCCGATCTCCTGGAGCCGGTCAGCCCGGGCCAGCAACTCGTAGCGCTGGACCTCCAGCAGGTCCGGGTAGACTTTCACAGCCTGCTTGATGGGGAGCACCTTCTGCCACGTGCTCAGGCGCCATCGCCCCAGCCCCCTCACGTAGATGCTCCCAAACTCGAAGTCGCCCCGGCTGGTCGGAACCGTTGTGTACACAACGGTCGCTTCGGAGTACGGGGACAGGTTTGCGCGCCCATCACGGACGGGCGTGTCGAAGGCCACGGGCGGCGTGTCCTTGACGTGCAGCCGGAGCCCCCGATCGCACCGGCTCCGCAGTCGGATGCGGACCCGATTCAGGGCGCCCAGGGACAGCTTCTCGTCAACGAGCCGCTCCACCTCGAACTTGGCCCGGCGACGCGTCACGAGCGCGTCGAGAATGGCCAGCAGCGAGAAGCCAAGCAGCCACGCATAGCCGATGGAGGCCACCGTGGGCACATAGGCGCTCGCCAGGAACAAGGGTACCGCAAGCAGCAGAATGATCAGCCCGCCAACCGTGAGCTGCATGGTCTAACGTGGCACCTCGACCGTCGCCAGGACGCCCTCGATCACCTGGTCCGGCGACAGTCCCTCAATATCCGCCTCGGGGCGAAGGATGAGGCGGTGGCGCAGCGTGGGCAGCGCGATCGCCTTCACATCGTCCGGTGTCAGGAACTCGCGTCCTCGCAGCGCCGCGAGGGTCTTGGATGTCTGCAGGAGCATCACCCCGGCCCGTGGGCTGCAACCCAGGACAAGGTTTGGGTTGGTGCGTGTCGCGCGGACGACCTCGCCGATGTAATGGAGTACCGGGGGCTCAGCACGGATCCCCCGGATCTCGCGTCGGACGCGCCCAAGCTCCTCATCGCTGGTGACCGCGGTGACCCCGGCCTCCTCCAAACGGTCCGCGTCGAAGCCGTCGCTGTATCGCTGCAGGAGCTCGTCCTCCGCCTCGGATTCGGGGTAGGGGACAAGCAGCTTGAAGGTGAACCGGTCGAGCTGGGCTTCCGGGAGCGGGTATGTCCCCTCGTACTCGATGGGGTTCTGAGTGGCGAACACGGTGAAGTTCTCGGGAAGCACGTGTCGCTCCCCGTCAACGGTCACCTGGCGCTCCTGCATGCCCTCGAGGAGCGCGGACTGGGTCTTGGCCGGCGCGCGGTTGATCTCATCGGCGAGCATGATCGTGGTGAATATCGGCCCCGGGCGGAAATGGAAGGTCTGGCTTGCCAGGTCAAACACGTTCGTGCCGAGGATGTCCGAGGGCATCAGGTCGGGTGTCATCTGCGCCCGTTTGAACTCCATGCCCAGGCTTATTGAGAGGGCCTTCACCAGCAGCGTCTTCGCGGTGCCGGGAACGCCTTCCAGGAGCACATGCCCCCGGGCAAGCACTGCGACCAGCAATTGCTGGATCACGGCGTCATGGCCGACGATGGCCTTCGACAACGACCCGGTTACACGGGTAGCGAGATCCGACGCCTGACGCGGCACGGAACGCTCAGTGGTCATGAGTGGACAACTCCTGTTCGATACGGGCGATGGCCTGGGTAAGACGCAGTAGATCCAGATCGCTGACCGCATGGGGTCCGTCGAGAACCGCCTCGCATTCCTCCAGCACCCGCGCAATGCGAGACGAGTCGACGAACGGGTACCGGCTCTTGACGGCGGTCGCCGCGGCTTCCGGCATGGCATTGGGCGGTGTGCCGGACGCAGCGCTCAGGCGCGCACGGAACTGAGCGACCGTCATCTCGAGCACTGCTTGACGCTTCTTTGCTCTCTGGTAGAGGGACGCGAAGGCCCGGACGTATTCGAGGGAAGAGCGCCTCGGCGGCGGATCAGCAGGGATCGGCCGGCCGAAACGCCACATCTTGCCGACGAAGAACAGCGCGAGGGCGAAAACGATGGCGCCGATGGCCTGACGGGCAGCGCGCGCGTCCAGCGCCTCGCCGTCCTCCGCGCGAAGCCCATGGTGGTACTCGTCGAACAGCACGCGCTCCCCCGGACCTCGGAAGGACAGATTCGCGGCGAGCACAACATTGTCGGCTTGGTCTATCCACGCGTTGGAGACCATGTCGGCGTCGCACAGGAGAGCAATGGTCCCCTGCCCGTGGGCAGCGACGGCCGCGACGATGCCGGCGTTGTCGGCGATGAGAGTGCGGGCCGCCAGAGCGACCACCGGCTCGGGCACAGGGTCATCCGCTCCGCGCGGGAACCTGCCTTGCGCCAGTGATCTGCGGACCTGCTCCGGTGAAGGTGACGAAATCAGCCGCCAATTCGCGGGCACCGTGACCTGCGTGACATCCTTGGTGAGGACGTGGCTCAACTCCGGGCGTACAAGCTTCGGTTCCTTGCCTCGCACCTGCTGGACACCCCAGCCGAGACGCGCAAGAAGGAGTATGTCGGCGGAGCGGTTCTGCCTGCTCCGTCCTCGCGGCTCGCGCCTGGGGTCCGGCGCGATCGTGACATGGTTGCCCGCGGCGACCCACCCCAGCAGCCCGCGCAGTTCCTTCTCCGATGCAT
>JALGSS010000231.1 GCA_029821745.1 Candidatus Zipacnadia bacterium | reverse complement strand
GCGTGCGCAAGGTCGTCCTCGTAGGCACCGAAGCGATGATCGTCTGGGACGACATGGCGAAGACGGACAAGGTCACACTCTCGCGCAAGTCAATTGCGCCCGATCTGAGCAACCAGGACGCAGGAGATGAGCCCGTGCCCTACGAGGACTCTCAGCCCCTGCAGAATGAGTGCGCGGCCTTCATCGAGTGCATCAACTCAAACGCCCGGCCCGTCAATGATGGATGGGACGGGCGGCGCGTTGTCCGGATGCTCGAGGCTGCGACCGAAGCGCTCGCCTCCGGCACGACCGTGAGCGTCGAGCAGTAACCAACCATACACAGACACCGTAGAAGCGAGGGACTTCCATGGCAACCTATCTCGTGACCGGTGGCGCAGGATTCATCGGCTCGAACGTCTGTCGCGAACTGCTGGCGCAGAATCATACGGTCAAGGTCCTCGACAACTTCGCCACAGGCCGCCGCGAGAACCTGGCGGAGATCGCGGGGGACATCGAGCTGTTCGAGGTCGACATCCGCGATGCTGAGGGCATCCAGCCTGCCTTCAAGGGCGTCGATTACGTCCTGCACCAGGGCGCGCTGCCGTCGGTGCCGCGGTCGGTCAAGGATCCCGTCGCGACCACTGAGGTCAATGTCAACGGGACCCTCAACGTGCTCACGGCGGCCCGAGACGCCGGGGTGAAGCGCGTTGTCATGGCTTCCTCCTCTTCCATCTACGGCTCGAACCCAGAGTTGCCCAAGCACGAGGGCATGCGGCCGATGCCCATCTCTCCGTACGCCGCCTCCAAGCTTGCCAATGAGGCCTACGCGGCAGCCTGCACCCACGTGTACGGTCTTGAGACTGTCTGTCTTCGGTACTTCAATGTGTTCGGCCCACGCCAGGACCCCAAGTCCCAGTATGCGGCCGTCATCCCTATCTTCGTCACCGCATTGCTCAAGGGTGAGCGCCCGACCATCTTCGGCGACGGCGAGCAGTCCAGGGACTTCAGCTACGTCGCCAACGTCATCCAGGCGAACCTCAAGGCCTCGACTGCGGAAGGTGGGGCCGGGCAGGCTTTCAATATCGCCTGTGGGAACCGTATCTCGCTGAACGAACTCGTCCGCGAGCTCAACGAGATCATCGGCACCAACATCGACCCGATACACACTGACCCGCGACCGGGCGACGTGAAGCACTCGCTCGCGGATATTTCAGCAGCGCGCGAGACCTTCGGCTACAGTCCTGCCGTTGACGTGCGGCAGGGACTTGAGAAAGTCGTCGACTGGTATCGGGAGATTGTAGACCAGGGCTGAGTCCAGAAGCCGTGACTGCGGTCATGCACCGCATCGCGGCCGGCCGGACGTGAGCGTCGCTCACACCGGTCGCTCCCCCTGAAGATTCTGAACCAAGGAGCTCACGATGAGGCACTCGGCATACATCGTTGTGGCGGCTACTGTCCTGTGTGTTGCCGGTGGTCTTACGGCAGACATCACCGACAACGCGTACACACTGCGCGCCGGCGACATGATTTCCGTCACGGTCTGGGACCACCCTGAGTATTCGATGGAGAACGTCCAGATCCGGCCGGATGGCAAGTTCATGCATCCGTTCGCCAAGGAGGTCGTGGCCGCGGGTCGCACTCCCCAGCAACTGGCCGACACGATCAGGAGAGCCTTGCTGATCGAGTTGAAGAAGCCCAACGTATCGGTTTCCATCATCCGCTACAAAGAGGACTGGCTGTTCGTGACAGGGGGCGTACGCTCCCCCGGGGCCTTCCCGGTGCGCGAGCCGCTCACCGTCCAGCAAGCCGTCGCGTCCGCGGGAGGTCCGAGCCCCACAGCCGACCTGTTGCGCGCCCTGGTCATCACCCGCGACGGGAAGCGCGTCGACATCGACCTTGACGGTGAACTGAGCGGCGACGCCCAAGCGGGCAAGCTGCGCCTGGAGGCCGGCGACACCCTCGTCGTTCACGAGCGCGGGCCGCGGAACGTCGGTGTGCTTGGAGCGGTCCGCAAGCCCGGAATCTATGAGATTCCGCCCGAGGGTCTGCGTGTGTCCGAGGCGGTCGCTCTCGCCGGAGGCTTCACCGAGGACGCGGATCTCGAATCAGCCCGACTGACGCGCAGTGGCGCCGAGACCGTCTCAGTCAACCTCAAGGACGTCGTCGATGACGTCAATGATCCGGCCAACGCGGAACTGTCCCACGGTGACGCGATCGTCGTACCGACTCTCCTTGCGGGCTCGTTCTCGATCCTCGGCGAGGTCAAGCTGCCGGGCGTGCGCCCCCTTGAGAAGGACAAGGTCACTCGCGTCTCCGACGCTATCGCGCTGGTCGGCGGGCTGACCCAGAGCGCCAACGCCGCCGCCACAACTCTCATGCGGGCCGACGGCTCCATCGTCACGGTGAACGTGCTCGACATCCTGCAGGGCAGACAGGTTCCGGACGACCTGGCGCTCGAAGCCCGCGATACTCTGTTCGTGCCGCAACTGCCTGAGTTCGTCGTGCTCGGGGCCGTCAAGAAGCCCGGCCGGTACGCGCTGAAGCCTGGCAGCCGCGTGTCAGATGCTCTAGCGGCCGGCAGCGGGCTCGCCGGTGACCCCGCGCGCACAGTGGCATCGATTATCCACGCCAACGGGCAGTCGGACGCAGTCGATCTCGCCGAAGTCCTTGACGCGAGTCGCTCCGAGGCGGACCTGACCCTCGTCGAAGGCGACACCATCGTCGTGCGGGCCCTGGATACGGGCCAAGTTGCCGTGCTCGGCGCTGTTCTCAGGCCCGGGCGCTACCCCCTGAGCGACGTCCACCGTATCGTTGACCTGATGGCCGTCTCGGGGCTCCTCCAGGAGACCGGGAACACGGCGGATCTCATGCGGGCCGACGGCTCCATCCTGAAACTTGACCTCGACGAGATTCTCGTCGCTCAGAAGCCCGGTAGCAACATCGAGTTGCGCGACGGAGACACCCTCGTCATCAGCAGCGGCGCCCTGGAGGTCTCAGTTCTCGGCGCGGTCGAGAAGGCCAACCGCTACCCCATGCGCAAGGGCAACCGGTTCGCGGATGCCATCGCGGCCGCAGGAGGTCTGGCCGAGCAGGCCGACCGCCGGCGCGCCAAGATGATTCGCGTCGACGGAGAAACCCTCACGATCGACCTGGCCGAAGCCCTCTCCGGCGATAGCGTGGACGCCAATCCGCGACTGGCGGACGGAGACATCATCGTCATTGACACGGCCCAGATCAGGGTCGCCGTGCTCGGCGACGTCGCCCGGCCCGGTCACCAGTTGCTCGGGCGCGACGCCAGCTTCTCCGACGCTCTCGCTGAGGCCGGCGGGCTGCTGTCCAGGGCGCGTGCCAGGGACGCGAGCATCCTACGCGCCACTGGCGAGACCCTCGAGGTGGACCTGCCGTCGATCCTCGACAGAAGCGACCCACAGGCCAACGTCAAGCTCGAGGACGGCGACACGATCTTCATCGACACCGCCGCGATTCAAGTCGCGGTTCTCGGCGATGTGGTCCGTCCCGGGCACCAGAGCCTGTGGCCGGCTGCCCGCTTCTCCGACGCCATCGCGGGGGCCTCGGGCCTGCGGCCCGATACGCGCGCGAAGACCGCTCGGCTGATGCGGGCCGACGGGCAGACTCTGACCGTTGACCTGGCTGCCGTTCTCACGCACAGCGACCGTCAGGCGAACGTGGTCCTGGAAGATGGCGACGCCATCTTCGTCCGCGCGGCTCAGATGAACGTGGCCGTCCTCGGCGAAGTCAACAAGGCGGGGCCGCAGCAGCTCATTGAGGGCGCCAAGCTTTCCGATGCGATCGCGGCTGCCTCAGGGCTGCGGCCGAATGCGCGCGCGAAGACCGCTAAGCTCATGCGCGCCGACGGCACCAGCATAGAGGTCGACCTGTCCCTCGTTCTGGAGGTCGCTGACCCACGTGCCGACGCTGCGCTCAGAGACGGAGACACCATCATCATCCAGGCCGACGCGGTCGCCGAGGTCGCGGTCCTCGGGAATGTCAACCGGCCCACCCGGGTCATCCTTGGTCGCGGGGACAGGATCGCCGACGCCATCGCCGGAGCAGGCGGGCTCGCCGCCGACGCCGACCGTCGTTCGGCGACACTGATACGCGCCGACGGCACCGCCGTCGACGTCGATCTGGCCGCTATCTTCGAACGCAAGGACGGCGCCGCGAATCTCGCCCTGCAGGATGGCGACGCGCTCCTCGTCGCCAGCAAGGTCCAGGGGTATGCCGCCGTCATCGGCGCGGTCAACGGGCCCGGTCTCTTCCCCATAGACAAGGGCGAACGCATCTCCGACCTGCTTGCCAGGGGACGAGGCGTGATGCTCGATGCAGACTTCGCGAAGGCATCCCTGCAGCGGGCCGACGGTACGCAGATAGCCGTGGACCTCAACGACATTCTGGGCGACCCGAAGCCCGGCGCCAACCTCGTGGTCAACAGCGGCGATACCCTATACGTGCCCTCGGGCACTATAGGCGAGGTCGCGATCGTCGGTGCTGTGGTTCGCCCCGGACGGTACCCTTTGGGGCGCAACGAGCGCATCTCGTCCGTCATCGCGCGGGGAAGTGGATTGTCCTCACAGGGCGTTGGCAAGGCGACGATGATGCATGCCGACGGCACCTCCATCTCGGTGGACGTCCTCGCGGCTCTCGCTGAACCCGGCACCGAAGCCGACCCCGTGGTGATGGCCGGCGACACCATTGTCGTCAATGAAGCAGCCCCGGTAACCGTCGTGGGGGCGGTCAACGCCCCCGGAGTGTTCTCGATGCCGGCGGACTCCAGGGTCTCCGCGGCTATCGCACAGGCGCGCGGGTACCGGTTGACTGGCGATCTTGCCCGCACCACGCTGATCCACAACGATGGGTCGCGGGAGAACGTTGATCTTCGTGCGATCATCGACAAGGGAGACAGCGAGGCCGACGTCGTCCTCCGTCCGGGGGACGTCCTGGTCGTGCCCGAGTCCGACCACCTCGTCTCTGTGATGGGCGCGGTCGAGAGGCCCGGCCGATTCCCACTGCGGACCGGTGCAAGGCTCGCGGACGGCATTGCTCTGGCCGAGGGTATCCGCGTTGATGCCCGCGCCAATACCTGCACCGTCCTGCGCGGCGATAGGCAGATCACCCTTGAACTGGGCGATGTTCTCACCGACGAGCATGCCGAGACGAATATACTGCTCGAGGACGGAGACACCGTTATCGTCGGGCAACTCCTGGCCGCGAAGGTCTCGGTCCTTGGCGCTGTCACTCGACAGGGCCATTATGCCTTCTCCGATGGTGACCATGTCACTCAGGCGATCGCCCTGGCCAGCGGGACCACCGAGAAGGCCGATCCCGCGCGCGTCAAGCTGATCCGCAAGGGCGAGCAACGCATCGTGGACTTGTCGAACCTCGAGCGCGGAATGGACGTGCCGGAGGACCTGCCGCTTCAGGATGGGGATGTCGTGATCGTGCCCGAGTCGCTGCACATCGTCACGGTAATGGGGGTGGTGCGGACCCCCGGCAACTACACCTTCAAGCCTGGAGACCGCGTCATGGACGCAGTGGCCGCCGCCGGCGGCTGGATCCACGCGAAGTCGGCTGCGAACCGCACTGTCCTGGCCCGGCGAGATGGGGACGCGAAAGTCGGCTGGGCACAAATCGATCTGCTCGGGGCCGCGAAGAAGGGCAAGATAGAGGGCAACCCGGAACTCGAGGATGGCGATGTCATCTACGTGCCACCCGTCTCGAACCGGACCTTCCAGGGCATCCTCAAGACGCTGTTCCCCGTCAGCAGTCTATATCGCACGTTCTTCAACGACTGATGCAGTTGCGCGAGCCCGGCTCGGGCTCGCGCTTGCAGGCCGAACCACACGGGCGCCGGCGCCTCCCATAGACACCGGCGCCCGTTCCATCTTACCTCGTCGCTCGCCCTCAGGCCCTTCAGCCCCGTCACCTCACCCAGTGCGGCACCGCATCCTCCTTGAACGGGCCCGCCCGCAGCGCCTGGATCTGCTCATCGCTCAGCATGCTGTACAGGTAGAGGCCCACCCCGTTCCCCGGCCACTTGCGCTGAGAGTAGGCGATGTGGTCCGCGACCAGCTTGCCCTCGCGGGGAATGACCTTCCCCGTCTCGGATCGCTCGTAGTTGCCGGGCAGATCCACGACCGCCTCGGGCTTACGGAGTTCCTCGCGCACCGCGTCGATCCGCGCGAATGAAAGCGTCCGCCCGTAGTCCATGTTGTAGACAACGTCCACCCAGCCGGCCTCGAGCCAGGGCCGCTCATTCCGTCCGTCCGTGCTGGGAGGCGTCGTCTGCGGATGAATGTGCCCGTCAACGCTGACCACAAGGTCGGGGCGGATCTTGCGTCCCTCCTCGGCCACGCGCCGAACGATGTCCGCGACGGCCTCATTCTGCCACTGGAGCACCTTCGCGTTGGGCCGGTTGCCCTCGCCGCGCAGCTTGACATCCTCCATCAGTTCAGTGCCGAACCGTTCTCGGTATTCCGCCCGGCACTTCGGACCCGTGCATAGCCCGCCCGTGCGGATGTAGTCCAGGTTGATGCCGTCCACCTCGTAGTTGCGCACGACCTCGAGCATCAAGTTGACGATGAAATCCCGGAACTCAGGCCGGTGGACGTCGAACATCCTCCGCGGGGTGCCCTCCTCAGCGAATTCTGGGTGCACCTCCCGCTCGCGCTTGCTCACGCAGAACCACGGATGCACCTCGATGTCACGCGCGTGGCATTGCTCGATCAAGTATGCCAGCGGGTCGCGCCCGGACTCGGCGAAAGCCTCAGCCAGTTCAGCCGGGGGCGCCTCGAGCTCTGACGGCCACGTGACTGCCCGTCCGTGCCAGACGCACGGGATGTACACGTTGAACCCGGCGCGCGACAGGCGCTCGGCCCGCTCGTC
>JALGSS010000230.1 GCA_029821745.1 Candidatus Zipacnadia bacterium | reverse complement strand
CTCCACGCCTATCTGCGCGACTGGAACGAGCATCCGACGCCTTTCTCGTGGGTAAAGACACCAGCCGAAGTGTTGGCCCACTATGATGTAGCTATTTCAGGGACTGAACACTAGGCAACGACTCAGGCCGGATACTTCGGGATTAAGCCCTCGTAGTCCGGCCTCCTACGACTAATGGCAAAGGCCGCAGGCTGAAGACCTGCGGCTACGAACGGAAGGGCTGAAGACCTGCGGCTACGAACGGAAGAGGCAACGACCAAGCGGCGCACCGGCACGCTTTCATGTGACCTCGCGAGTGACACACACGTTAGACGTCAGACGCAGACACTAGAGGTGACTGGTAATGACGCGCGATGAAGCCCTGTCGATCCTCCACGAGTTCACCCAGAATGGGAACCTGCGCAAGCACGCCTACGCCGTTGAGGCCGCGATGCGCGCGTACGCGCGCCGGTTCGGTGAGGACGAGGAGTATTGGGGCCTCGTGGGTCTGTTGCACGACTTCGACTGGGAAGTGCATCCGACGCTTCCCGATCACCCCCTGAAGGGTGCCGAGATTCTCCGGGACCGCGGCGTCGATGAGGGGATGGTGCAAGACATCCTGTCCCATGCGCCGGAAGCCAGCATCGGCGTGCCCCGGGATACCCTCATTCGCAAGGCGCTGTTCGCGGTCGATGAGCTCACTGGGTTCATCGTCGCAACGGCCCTCGTGCGGCCGTCGAGGAGCCTGTCTGATCTGAAGGCGAAGTCGGTGCGCAAGAAAATGAAGGACAAGTCCTTCGCCGCAGCCGTGAGTCGCGAGGATATTCAAGATGGCGCCGCTTTGTTGGACGTGGAAGTGAGTGAGCACATCCAGTTCGTCATCGACGCGATGAGAGAGGTCTCCGACGACCTGGGGCTGTAGCGGGTGGCCCGCCTACTCGAAGCGTCCGGAGGTGCTCAGCACGTAGGGGTTCCAATACGTGCTCAGGTGATACCAGGTCAAGGCGCTGAGGCCGAGGAGGAAGAGCAGGACGATGATCGCCAGCAGACCCCGCAGCGGGCGTGGGCAGATTTGTCGAAGGCCGAGAGTGAGGGGGATCGTCAGGCCCGGCAGGAAGGGCAACAGATAGCGCCCGCCCTGGTAGACCCCGGCGTGCACGAAGATCGATACCCAGATGCAGGAAAGATAGATAGCGCCGAAGCCCGCACAGCTCAGCAAGAGTGCCCGGGTCTGCTCGGGACCCATGCGGACGACGCGCCGGACGAGCCTCGCAATGCCGATCAGGACACCCAACACGCCCAGCACCGTCAGCACGCGGAGCGCCGTGTAAACGACCCCGTGGGTCCAGTCCGGGAACCAGACCGCGCCTGCGAACACGCTCACCCACTGCCCGTTCACGGCGCGGAAAAACAGCGGGCCAACGTACCCCGCCATCAGGGCCTCCAGCTTCGTGAGGTAGTGGGGGATCAGGCAGTATCCGTGGGGCACCGGGATGAACGACCCGTGCAGCTCCAGATTCCTCAGGTACCACCAGCCGCAAGACGCTACACAGGTTCCAGCGGCCACAAGGCCCCTCGTCCAGAAGCGCCCGTCCGCCCAGCAACGTCGTCCGTGCTGCCAGAGAATCGCCATCGCGACCACTGGCATGCCCACCGTCAGTACCGAGGACTTCACCAGCGCGCCGATGCCGATCACGAGGCCCCACAGCCCTGCCGACCAAAGGCTCCGGTCGTCCCACTGACGGATCACGACGAGATACAGCAGAAGCGCGCTTACCAGGAGCGTGCCGACATCGTTGTTGAAGGTGCCCGCGGCCACGAACAGGTTCGGCCACCACGCCGTGAGAGCGAAAGCGAACAAGGACGCTTTGCGCCTCCCTCCGCATGCTCGGCGAATCACCGGAAACCACAGCAGCAAGGTGGCAAGAATCAGGAAGGGAGACGTCCAGCGCAGGGCCCGCAGCGCGGCCCGGTCTCCGAAGGGCTTTGCGGCCAGGTAGACGGGCAGCAGCGCGGTGTAGTACAGGGGCGGGTGCAGTTCGATGGGTCCGCAGTCCTCGGTGGGGTCCGCGGGTGGAAGCGTATGCTCAGTCGCCAGCCACTGAATGTAAGGGTAGTGGCGGCTGGTCTCGTCCGGTCCGTACCCCAGCTCCATGACGTAGCTGTGGGTGATCGCGAGGCCCATGTAGACGATCAGGATCGCCCACAGGAGTCGATCGCGGCGCGGGTCCCAGGCGGCGTGCGTCCCCTGGCCTGCTTTTCCGGTAGCCATGTGCTATAATGCCTGTCCGTCAATTATCCCTGTCTGCCAGGCTTTGCGGCCGCCCGGCAGAGCCCAGGAGATCATCCCGTTGGCGAAATCTAGAAGAGCGACAACGGCTGTCATCTGCACCTTGAACGAGGAGGTTACCTTGCCCGATGTGATTCGGGCTGTCAAGCCTCACGTTGACGAGGTGCTTATCATGGACGGCCACTCAACCGACACGACGCTGGAGATTGCCGCTGAGTTTGGCGCCCATGCGAGACTTGACAACGGTAGGGGCAAGGGTGCCGCAATCCGCCAGGCGATTGATGAGGCAGAGACGGATGTCCTGGTTTTCATCGACGCCGACGGATCTCACGAAGCCGGTGATATCCCGAAACTCGTGCGGCCCATTCTGGACGGCCGCGCCGACCTGGTTATTGGATGCCGCATGCGCGGGGGCAGCGATGAACTTGCCGGTGACTGGAGCGGCTTCATCCGGCTGACCGGCCAGAATCTTCTGATGCTCCTGGTGAACTGGCGCTTCGGCACCCACCTCACGGACATGCAGAACGGATTCCGCGCCGTTCGCACGGCAGCCGTCCGGCGCCTTGACCTGCGCGAGAACATCACCACCATCGAGCAGGAGATGACCATCAAGGCCCTCAAGGCCGGACTGGCGGTAGCCAACGTACCGAGTCACGAGTTCCGCCGCAAGTCAGGATACTCGCGAATCCCCGTGTTGAGATGGTCCGCCCGCTACGTCTGGACCGTTCTGCGAGAGCTTCTGACCTCGCGCCACAGTGCCGTGAAACGCTGACGGCCCGGCTCCGTCGCGTGCCAACTGTGTCGCGTTAGTGGTCCGCCTTCGCCAGTGGCAGGCCTCGCTTCGCCATGACGTCGCGCAACCTGCCCATCAGGTCTTCTCCCACCTTGTCCCGGGCCTGTTCGGTCTTGCCCTCCCAGCGCGACACGAGTTCTTCCCCCGTATTCGACGCCCGCAGAACGCTCCACCCATCGGCGCTCTGTGCGCGGACGCCGTCCGTGCGGATGATCCGGTACTCGTCGCTGTACGTGTCCGCGACCTCCTCGACCACCTGGAACTTGAGGTCGTTGGGGCACGCGTAACGTGGCGGGTCCGCGGGGTAATACCGGGGCGCACTGTCGACGATCTCGCGCAGGCTCTCATCCGCTCGGGACAGCGCCCCGAGCAGGCGACCCGCGCCATACGTAGCATCGTCGAACTTGAAGAAGGGGTCCTTGAAATAGCAGTGGCCGGTCGTCTCGAAGCCGATCTGAGCGTCCCGTCTCTCCATGCCCGCGAGGATGAACGGGTAGCCGCAGGCTTCGAGGAACATCTCGCCGCCCCGGGCCTCGACATCATCCACGATCGACTGGGAGCAACGGACCTCGGACACCACGGTAATGGGCCCGTCGGCGAGTAATTCGCGGCAGATGGGGATCATGTACTCGTCAGGCTGCACGTATTCCCCGCGATGGTCGACCACGGCAACCCGGTCGCCGTCGGCATCAATGGCGATCCCGAGCTCCGCGCCGGTCTCGAGGACCTTCTGCTTGAGTGGCTCCATTGCGCCGGGCTTGGTCGGGTCTGGGCCCCGGCCCGGGAAGGTCCCATCGGGCTCCTCGAACAGCGTGGTGACACCATAGCCCAACTCGCGCAGCAGCCTTGGGGCGGTGAGCGTCCCGCAGCCATTCCCAAGGTCAAGAACGATGTCGATCGATCGCTCGGCGGAGAGCTGTTGCGCCGCCAGGCGGAAGTAATCGGGGTAGAAGTCCCGCGTCTCGTAGTTGCCGCTGCCGGTGGCGAAATCCCCAGCCAGCACTTCTTCCATCAGCACTTGGAGATCGTCACCATAGAACGGTCCGTCACCCATGCGGACCTTGAGTCCGTTCTCGTCTGAGGGGCGATGGGAGGCCGTGATGCCGACCCCGGCGTCGAGGTCCCACAGGCCGATGGCGAAATAGAGGCCCGGCATGGGGGCCTGCCCAACATCGACCACATTGACCCCGGTACTCAGCATGCCTTCGATGACGGCCTCGGAGAGGGTGGCGGAAGTGGCGCGCAGGTCGCGCCCGACGGCGAGGATCGGGTTCTCGCGATTCACAAACCGTGTGGCATACGCAGCGCCGATCTGCCGCACGAGTTCGGGCGTGATGTCGCGGTCCACCTTGCCGCGGATGTCATACTCTCGGAACACATGGTCGGGGAAATCTGTCGACACGGTATGCAGTCACCTCATGATGTGGGGCAGTTACGAGTGGCTGCCCAAGTATAGCATTCGCGCATGAAATGTCGAAGCACAGGAAACATAAAGCCGGCCGCCTGTTCCCAGGCGGCCGGCTTGGTGCGTTCGCATGTGCGTCGAGATTCTATCCCTTGCCGGCCCGGCGGTTGTCCACTCCCTCGACCTCGCAATGCCCATTGCAGTTCTCCCGCGCGTTTTCGTCGTCGGTGCAAGGCTCAACATGGACGGTCACGTTGGAGCCCGGGAATCGCTGCGTGATCCCCCGTGCAATCTCCTCGGTCAGATCGTGAGAAATCTGCACCGTCATCGTCGGGCACACCAGCAGGTGCAGGTCAACGAAACGCGTTGCGCCGGCCTTTCGCGTGCGCAGCTTATGGTAGCCGCCCACCTCCAGGGTCGCCGCCTCCAAGTAACTGGTCAGCCACTCCTCCTCATCGGCGGGAAGGCTGACGTCGAGCAGGTCACGGGCGGCATCGAGCAGCAGCTTCCACGCGGCGTGCAGGATGAGCAAGGCCACGACAATGGCGGCCGTCGGGTCGATCCAGCGTAGGTCATGCTCAGGCTGGAACCGCCGGCCCAGCCAGATGACGCTGAGGCCCAGGAACACGCTCAGGGAGGTATACACATCCGTCCGCAGATGCCACGCGTCCGCTTTCAGGGCGACGGAGTCCGTCTTGCGCGCCACACGGAACAGCATCTCCGAGACGATGATGTTCACCACGGAGCCGAAGAGCATGACCCAGATTCCCCACGCCGCAGCCCCGATCTCCTCGGGGTGCATGAACTTCTTCCCGGCCCCCCAGATGATCCAGAGGGCGGCGACGAAAATCAGCAAGGCCTCGATGGTCCCCGAGATGTTCTCGAACTTGCCGTGGCCGTACCTGTGCGTCTCATCGGCGGACTTCCCGGACACACGCACGGCCATGTAGGCGATCACCGCGGCCATCAAGTCCAGGCCTGAGTGGATCGCCTCCGAGATGACGGAGACCGAGCCGATCATCAGCCCGACGACCAGTTTGAGAACTACGAGTGTGGTGTTGGAGAAGACCGAGAGGGCGGCCACTCGGGTCTTCGACTTCTGCGCGTCCATTGCATCGCACTCCTGAGAAATGGAAAGCCCTGTGGGCTCTGTATGTAGATCGTCCCACAGGGCTGCATTTCCCTGCTGCTCAGTGCTTCGAGCCCGGCTGCACCCCATTGCACAGTCCCGGGGCCGCCTGATCGTGCCTATTATGGAGAAATCAGGGATTTGTGTCAAATTGGGCGTGCATTGACAGCTGCGGGCGGGTCGTTCCTACCCCGGATCGACGACGATCCCCGCGAAGAGCAGCACGCCCGTTTCGTCGTCCCGGATCGCGCACATGAAGGGGTGATCGACGCGCATCTGCTCCGGCTGCTGCTCTTCTATCCCTTCTACCATCTCCACTACCGTCGATGCCGCGGCCTCCGTCCCCTTCTCCGTCACGTCAATGAATGTGTCATGCTCGACGCGCCCAATCCACGGCTTCGCAGGCTCCTGCACCATCCGGGTGAAATCCGCGCCGTCCTGGCAGGCCACGCCCATGCCCATCTCAACGAGCTTCTCCACCAGGTTCTCGTCCCACCGCATCTGGAACCGTGGCACGTACAGGGCCAACTCCTGTGGAGACAGTCGCTCCCGCAGCGCCTCCCACCGTGCGGCGTCCATGGATCGCGCCAGACTCGCGACACCACTCACTTTGGCGGGCAGGACAATATACATGGCGAAGCGCCCCCCGTCGTATGGGAGGCGCACGGCTTGGAGCTCGTCCGTCTTCAGGTAACCGTATCCGCCGCCCCGGAACATCAGAGGGACAGTCTTCTGCCGACCGTCGAGCAATGTGAAGGGAGCGTCCTGAGTGTATTGCTCTTTGAACTGCTCCGCCCACTCGCCCAGGAAGTACGCAACGTTGACCAGGCAGACGTCCTTGATGAGTTCATCAATGGATTCAGAGAGGGCTTCCTTGATGCGTCCGCGCGTGTGCTCTTCCACCCAGGCGTTGATGGCATCCACGTAAGTGCTCTCGGTGACCTGTTCAACCGTTGCGGCGTAGAACTGCTCGTTGGTGTGCAGGAAGTCCTCGCGGAAGGAAGCCGACACTTCCCACAGGGAGTTGGCCAGATGCAATTCCACCGCGTCCTGTGTGGTCAGGCTCCTGAGCAGATGCGCATTGGTCTCGTTCACCTGCTCAAGACTAATGCCGGTGAGTTCCAGCGTCCGAGCCATCGCCTCGGCAGTCTCACCCGCCGCGCCGTTGTATGTCATGGCCAGCGCGGTAAACACACTGAGGGGAGAGATAAGGACGTTCTTGTCGGGGGAATCCTCGCACAATGCGGAGAGCAGCTTGAGCCCGAATTCGGTGCTTGCGGAGACGACGGAGGGATCCAGTGTGCCCTCCTGTTCGGGCAATACTGTCGGTGGCAACGGCTTCACGTCGGGCTGAGAGGCCGATGACTTCGGGGGTTCTGGAGTTGGCTGTTCCGTAGCAGGTTGATCCGGTTGACAGCCCGGTGTGGCAAAGAGGGCACCCAGCATACCGGCGAGCAACAGGGGCACACAGGTCCTGATAGCTTCCATATTCATAAATGTCCCT
>JALGSS010000229.1 GCA_029821745.1 Candidatus Zipacnadia bacterium | reverse complement strand
GGTCCTGGCCGGGAAGGCGATCAACCCGGCGCTCAAATTCTACCCACTGATGTACTACCGCCAGATCGGCATTCGCTTCATGAAGGAACTCGCGCCGCTGGTCGACGGAGTGGTGGCCGCGTACCCGAGAAGCGCCGATGAGATCGAGAAAGCACTTACCTACCTGAATGATGAGTACGCCATCCCGTCCAGCGTGAGCATCAACTACCCCTGGGGCCGACCCTCGAAGCCTGGCGAATGCGGCTTCGTATCGCAACGCTGTGAGGTGACCGACGCCGATGCGGCGGAGGTCAGCTTCCGCTATCAGGACGACTTCGACGGACCCACCGAGGGCTACCACATCTTCCAGCTTCGCGTCGATGATACGGTCGTGTGGGAGGAAGACGCCGCGGGTCACGACGACCGGACTGTCACCGTCGATCTCTCAGAGACCGTGGCGGGCAAGCAGGAGTGCACGGTGAGCTTGGGGGTCCTCGACAAGAAAGGCGTCAGCCATTTCGGGCTCGAGACGAGCTTCGGCGAGCTCAAGACGGAGGGGCTGAAGCTCGCGGACGCGGACCTCGCGAACGACCAGGCCTGGCAGCCCGAGTTGAAGGGTGGATTCACGGTGCAGCGCCTATCTGCAGAATCGGGCGAGAGGCAGCGCCGCCTGCCCCTGATCGTCATGACAGCAGGCTCACGCAGTGAGTATGCGCACCGGCACGGCGTGAAGGCAACGCCCGAGCTTCTCGCTTCCCAAGTCTCGATGGCCCTGGAGTTCGCGCGCGAGGACCGCATCGAGGGCGTTGTGACCTACTGCCTGAACAAGACCGAAGGCAGCGAGGAAACAAGACCGAAGGCAGCGAGGACTTCGAGGCCGTCCGCAAGGCATTCGCGGACTTCGGGGCATCTCAGGAGCAGCCCTAACCTCTGGTTGTGCTGATTGAGATCAGATAGCCGTGGGGTGTCGATGGTGTGCAATCGACGGGCCCCACGGAGGCCTTGACGATGGCTCTGCAGGCCTGCGGGGCCCCGGTCACTGTAAACCGTGACTACCCCGCAGCTACCCGAGTGAGTTTCTCAAGACAGCCCCCAGCGAAGGCCGACCACAGGACGCACGAGACAACTGCAGGCGGGGCCGCCCGGGGTCGATGCGAGGACATCCCGCCGGACAAGAAGCCGCGGCATGAGTTCAGCCGCCCCAACTCCCGAAGCTCAGCGTCTACTGACACGGGCCGCAACGCCCCGCGCGTTGCTCACCGGCATCGCGGCATCGGTGTTCGTCAACTTCGCCTCCCCCTACACCGAGAGCGTCGGTTTCAGCAACTTCTCCTGGAGCTACCTGCCCGAAGGCGGCGCATTCCCCCTAATGCTGCTTCTGCCGCTCAACGCAATCATCGCCCGTATCCGCCCCCGCTGGGCTCTCACCGTTCCCGAGTTGCTGCTTGTGTTCGTGATGGCCCTCGCGGCGAATTGCACCTCCATCTTCCTCATGTACTTCCTGTGCTCGGCGATCGTCTCACCCCACTATTTCTCTTCCCCGGAGAACCGCTGGGACGAAGCGCTGATCCCATACCTGAAGCCATCCCTCATCGTCAGCGACGACAGAAACGCGGTGTTCTGGTTCTACGAGGGGATTCCGCCGGGGCAGCCGATCCCCTGGAGCGACTGGGCCGCGCCCCTGGCGGCCTGGATGCCCTTTCTCGTTTCGCTGCTCGTGGCATCCTTCGCGATGGTGGCCCTGCTGCGCCGGCAGTGGATAGAGCACGAGCGCCTGTC
The DNA here is from genome assembly GCA_029821745.1 of Candidatus Zipacnadia bacterium. Lineage (GTDB taxonomy): Bacteria > Armatimonadota > Zipacnadia > Zipacnadales > JABUFB01 > JALGSS01. The sequence continues at coordinate 5,949 of JALGSS010000229.1, read as the reverse complement.
TTACCCGCTCATGCGCCTGCCCCTCGAGCTGCTGGGGCGCGGCCCCACGGACCACGGCCATGGGGCGATCACCCGCAGCCGCGGCTTCTGGCTCGCCGTACTGATCCCCTTCGTGTTCGCCGTGCTGGACCTGATGCGCGGCCTGATGCCGTCCTTCCCGGCCTTGCCGGTTGATCACCTGGGCTCCGTGCATTTCGGGGTGCTTCGCCCCGGGCCGCACTTCCCCGACTTGCAGCTCAAACTCAGCTTCCTCGCGCTGTCGAGTGCTTTCTTCGTGCCCACCGATGTCCTGTTCGGCGTGTGGAGCCTGTACCTGTTCGTGAAGCTGGTGCAGGAGCCCATCGTGAATCGGCTCGGGCTCGGAGCCGGAAGCGCGGGGATGTTCGTGTGGGGTCAAGCGTCAACTTCCTGGCAGTCCTTCGGAGCGTTCACGGTTCTCGTCATCAGCACGCTTCTCAACGCACGGGCACGCCTTGGGGATGTCTGGAGGGCTGCAAGGCGCCCCACCCATGACCCCGAGGCTATGTCGGCCCGCACCGCGTTGACCAGTCTCGCGGTGGCTCTGGCGGTCATGGCGGCCTGGCTGCGCTACTCCGGGATGCCGTGGATCATCGTGCCCCTTTTCATCATCCTGGTTATGGCGATGTACTTGGGACTGGCCCGGATCATCTGCCAGGCGGGGATCTTCTATCTTGTGCCGCCGATGATCGCTCAGAACCCGATCATCTATGCTCTCGGCCCCGACGCCATCGGCAAACAAGGCATGATCTCCCTCGGCCTGTCTTACGCGTGGCACGGAGACGTGCAGACGGTCATGTCCGGCCTCGCAGCGCAGTCGATGAAGATCGAGGAGCGCGCACCCTTTGGCCGTGGCGAGCTCAGTCTCGCAGTGCTCCTCAGCGCCTTCGTCGGACTCATCGTGGCCCCCCTGGGCATCATCCTCACCGGCTACCCCAAGGGGGCGCTGACCTGGAGCACGTGGGTCTACAAGGGATGGGGGCCCAATACGTATGGGCAGGTTCTCGGGCAGATCAGTGCGGGCCCGCAACGTCAGTACTTCAATGGCCTGTACTACTGCATCGGTTTCCTCGCAATGATCGGCCTGACAGCGCTGCGCAACACATACCCCTGGTGGCCGCTGCATCCCCTCGGCCTGGCAGCGGTCAGTTCCTTCACGATCTACAACGTCTACATTGCCTTCCTGCTTGGATGGATTCTCAAGGTCGGCATGCTCCATTGGGGCGGGTTCAAGGCCTACCGCACCGCTACCCCGTTCTTCATCGGGCTCGGCGTCGGCCACTACCTCGGCCGGGCGCTGATGCTCATCGGGTACACGGTCCTGGGTATAGGTTGGCGCCTCTGACGGCGCAGATTCCCCCGCAGCAAACACAAAACGCCTCGGCTCTGCCTTGCGGCGGGCATCCGGGACTATGCGCCGCGCCCTGCGGAGGCCGGCAATTTCCTGTTTACCAAGCCCGCGAAAGGTGCTATAAGGAGTTCAGGCAGTGCGCGGCGACTGTCGCCGAAACAACATGTGCCCTCACCTCGGATCCCCGGTTTTGGAGTGTGCCATCGCCGGCGTCCCTCCCACTCGGGGCCAGGCCATCAAGACACGTGTTTCGCAGGCCGGGTCCCTACCGGTACGCGCGTTATCGCCCAACGGCCAATAGCGTTCATCGCAGTCTCGTAAGTCTCGCAACGCACGCACTCCTGCTTGCGGCCACCCGGCACCCAACCAAGACAGCAACTATGGACAAGGGACGTTCCCGCATGGAAACGAAGATACTGACAGAGCCGTATCCTGTCATCAACACTCTCGAATGTAAGGCGTGCGGCCGCTGCATCGTCGCGTGCCCGAAGCATCTGCTTGTCATGTCTGAGCAGATCAATGAACGCGGCTACCACTATGTGGAATACCTGGGTGAGGGCTGCATCGGATGTGCGAACTGCTTCTACACCTGCCCCGAGCCCAGCGCCATCGAGGTCCACATCCCGCGACCGGATAAGTAGGGCCCGCTCGGTTGGTTGTGTTGAAAAGGGTCAGATAGCCGTGGGGTGTCGATGTCGTACAATCGACGGGGCCCCACGGAGGCCCTGAGATGCCCTGCACGGGGCCCATGTAGCGCGTCGGTCACGACGCGCTGTGACACCCCACGGCCATACTCATTGGTCGTTCAACACAACCGATTCGCCGGGCCGACACGACACGCCAGTCCCGGGACACGTTCAGACGAGACGGTCACGTTCGAAGGAGTATCATGGCTACACAGTTGACGAAAGGCAACACCGCGGTCGTGGTTGGCGCCCTGTACGCGGGCTGCGACTGCTACTTCGGCTATCCGATCACCCCGGCCAGCGAGGTCCTGCAGGACGCCTCTGAGTACTTCCCGAAGGTCGGGCGGCGGTTCGTCCAGGCCGAGTCGGAAGAGGCCTCGATCAACATGGTTTTCGGAGCCGCCTCCACCGGGCACCGGGCCATGACCGCGTCCTCCGGCCCCGGGATCAGTCTCATGCAGGAGGGTCTCTCCTACATGGCCGGCGCCGAGCTTCCCTGCGTGGTCGTAGACATCATGCGGGCGGGCCCGGGCTTGGGGAATATCGGGCCGGAGCAGGGAGACTACAACCAGGTTGTCAAGGGCGGTGGGCATGGCAACTACCACAACATCGTCCTCGCCCCCGACTCGGTTCAGGAGATGTGCGACCTGACGATGCGGGCCTTCGAGCTGGCCTTCAAGTACCGCAATCCTACCGTCGTGCTGGCGGACGGCGTTCTGGGCCAGATGATCGAGCCGCTGCAATTCCCGCAGACGGCGGTCAGCCCCCAGATTGACGCATCTTGGGCCGTCAGCGCCACGCCCGAGACCCGCGGGAACCTGATCACATCGATCTTCCTCGACTTCGACGAGGAGGAAGCCCTCAACAACAGCCTCCAGGAGAAGTATGATGCCGTCGAGGCTAACGAAACGGACTTCGAGGGCTATCGTCTGGAGGATGCTTCGCTGATTCTGGTGGCGTACGGTATCAGCGCGCGCATTGCGCGGTCCGCCGTGAACCAGGCGCGTGAGGAGGGCATCGCGGCGGGGCTGTTCCGGCCTCGCACGCTCTACCCCTTCCCCACGAAGCAGCTCCGGGCGCTTGCTCAGAAGCCCGGCTCCAAGTTCATCGTCGTTGAAATGAGCAATGGCCAGCTTCGCGACGACGTCCGGCTGGCGACGGAATGCCGGCGGCCGGTGGCTCTCGTCAACCGCATGGGCGGCAACCTGATGACACTGCAGAAGGTCATGGCGGGCATTCGCGACCTGGCCTGAGGGAGCACTATCATGACAGAGAGAGTTATCCGACGCCCCACGGGGCTCTACGCAGAGTACCCGCGTAAGGGTGGCCCCGCACAGACTGCGACGCACTACTGCCCGGGCTGCGGCCATGGCATTGTCCACAAACTCATCGGCGAAGCCATGCAGGACCTGGAAATCCAAGACCGCACAATCATGATCAGCCCGGTCGGCTGCGCCGTGTTCGCCTATTACTACTTCGACTGCGGCAATCTGCAGGTCGCCCATGGGCGAGCGCCGGCTGTCGGCACAGGCATCTCCCGGGCCCGAGACGACGCCATCGTGATCTCATACCAGGGCGACGGTGACCTGGCTTCCATCGGCCTGAACGAGACGCTGCAGGCCGCGAACCGCGGCGAGAAGATGGCCGTTTTCTTCGTCAACAACACGGTCTACGGCATGACCGGTGGGCAGATGGCGCCTACCACCCTCGTCGGCGAGAAGACAACTACCAGCCCTGCCGGCCGCAATCCCCAGGACGCCGGGTACCCCATCCACATGTGCGAGTTGCTCGACACGCTCAAGGCGCCGGTCTTCATCGAGCGCGTCGCCGTGTCGGACATCGCCCACATCCGCAAGGCCCGCCGTGCCATCCGCCGGGCGCTCGAGATCCAGAAGGAAGGCAAGGGCTACACCTTCGTCGAGATACTCTCGCCCTGCCCCACTAATCTCAAACTGGACGCCGAGGCGGCCACGGACTGGGTGAATAACGAAATGGCGGCGGAGTTCCCCCTCGGGAGCTTCCGGGACAACTCCGACGAAGCTGAACCCATCCGACGCCTCGCCGGCACCTACTCGCGCGACGCCCTTGACGACCTATTCAGCCTGGACACCATCAGCACCGAGGACGCGGTGCTCGACCGCGAGTTCGGTCAAATCGGCCTGAAGATAGCCGGGTTTGGTGGCCAGGGCGCTTTGAGCATGGGCTTGATTCTCGCCCAGGCGGCGTGCGCAGCCCGTCACTTCGTGTCCTGGTACCCGTCCTACGGTCCCGAGCAGCGGGGCGGTACCTCGAACTGCTCCGTCGTCATCTCGGGTGAGCCCATCGGCTCCCCGGTGGTCTATCATCCGAGGGTGCTCGTGGCGCTGAATCGGCCGTCCCTGGAGCGCTTCGCCTTCGAGGTAGAGCCGGGCGGCACCATCCTCTACGACTCCGAGATGGGCGACGTAACCCTCCCCGAGAATGTTCGTGCATTCGCTGTACCGGCCCGCAAGATCGCCATCGAAGTCGGCAATGAGAAAGCCGCCAACACGGCAATGCTTGGCGCCCTTTTGGCAACCGGCGAGACGCGCGTGCCCGAGGAGTTCTTCCGGGAGGCCATCGCGGAGACGTTTGCCGCCAAGCCCAAGCTGATCCCGGTGAACTATCAGGTGCTCGACGCCGCGAGCGACTGGGCGAAACAGACCGTCCTCTAGATGAGCAACAGCCGACCACGCGCTACCCCGACGGTCCTCCCCAGGAGGGCCGTCTTCGGTTCGCCCCGCATGTCCCCTCAAAGACCGCGCCGGCCAGACAGGATATCCATCCCTTCGAGACGAACTGGCCCACAGTACACGGGCCCTCAGCCGCCGTGCTTTGCGTCCCAACGATGGAGCTCAACATGGGGGAAACTGCTGTGCGAAGATCAACAAGTGTCACCGTAGCGCTCTTGCTCACGACGTTCCTGCTCGGCGGAGCCCTCCACGCTCAAGACACCGCTGCCAAGTGGATCTGGTACCCCGAGTCCGCGTCGACCGACTGCATTAAGCAGAAGCGCTGGTTCCTCAAGAGCTTTGAGTTGCCGGCGGCGCCCACGGCGGCGGAGTTGTGGCTCCTCGCTGACGACCACCAATCCCTGTGGGTGAATGGCCGGCGGATCGAGACCTCCGCCGAGGCGCGCGGCAGTTCCCAGCGGTATGATCTGCGCGATGCCCTCCGGGCAGGCGACAACGTGCTCGCGATCGAGGGTTACAACGCGATCGGGCTCGCGGGGATCATCGCCCGTCTCACCGTGCAGATGCCCAACGCCACACACACTACTGTGAGCTCGGACGCGTCCTGGCTGGCGTCGAAGGTGCAACAGGAGGGCTGGAACCTGCCCGGATTTGACGCGACCGGTTGGGTTACGGCGCGGGCCGTCGGCTCAGCCTTCGCGCGTCCCTGGCGCGATATCCTGAGCTTCCACACGGACGTTTTCATCTCCGACGCGGAGCGCGCTGCCTACGATCGATGGCTGGATACCATCATTGCGCCGCCGGAACGTTTCGCAGACGAGCCTAGCGCTCGCGCGGAACTCAAGCAGTTCAACGGGGCCCCGGCCTTGTTCATCAACGGCAGCCCCCGGCCATGCATCATGTATCGCGGAACGGTCGATCCGCTGTCCGAACATGGCCGCAGGCAACTGACCAACTTCCGCGACGCCGGCGTCCATGTCTTCGCTCCCTACGCGCAGATCGGCAAGCTCTGGCCTGAGGAAGGCACGTATGACTTCTCAACCCTCGACCACCTCCTGCGCGCCTATCTCTCCGCGGACCCGAATGCCTACCTCATCTTGATGATCCGGTTGATACCGCCCAACTGGTGGATGGCCCAGCACCCCGACGAGTGGGTCGAGTACGGGGTCCCCGGCGAGTTGCA
>JALGSS010000007.1 GCA_029821745.1 Candidatus Zipacnadia bacterium | reverse complement strand
TCGAGGGCTGACGGATTCGTGATCCACTTGTCGCTGTAGTTGATCACGTAGATGAAGGGCGCGCTGCTGAGTCTCGTGCTCGCGCCGGCCGATGCTGACACTGCCAACAGACAGATGAGGAGAAATGCCGCCGGTCGTCTCACAGTGAACCGCTCCTTCTTGCGAAGTGATCCTAAGCGTTCCTAACGGGTCTTCAGCAGCACGTAGCCGGCGTCCGAGAGGCGATCCGTCGCACCCCTCGGGCGCCGCACGATTCAGGTGAACGCTCCGCGTCCCCATTTCGCCGACGGCGCGCCGGTTACCTGTCGAGGCGCTTCGGCGGCCCGGGGAAAACGAACGCCGGGACCCGTTGTCGAGTCCCGGCGGTGGGTGCGACTGGAGTGCAGCTATCTGTGACCTAGGCCTGTGGAACGTCCACGTCGTAGCCCAGGTAATTGGACATGGCCTCGATCAAGGCCTTCTGCACGTTGCCCGGGGAGCAGCTTACGTGGTGCCGGAAGCCGTTGCGGCCCACGAAAGTCAGAACGTCCTGGAGCTTGTCCATCTTCGCAACGCCGGCGCAGCCGAAGAAATCTTCGGCGATCTCGTCGGAGGTGAACTCGCCTTCGCCCACGTAGAACTTCACGCGCCCTTCCGAGGTCAAGCTGCTGGCGAAGGTGAATGGGAACGGCTTGATGCGCCCGACGTTGCAGCCGAACGCGCGTCCTTCGCCGACCACGTTCCGCAGAATGGCGTGGTCCGTGATGTGCCCCTCCGCGGTCATGAGCGACTGCGCTACGGAGCCGCAGTGGAACAGAATGCACTTGTCGTCGTCGTCACCGTAGTTGTTGTTCCAGTCCAGGCAAATGGGCGGCTGGTTCGTCGCAAGGCGCAGGGCGTGCATCGCGACGGCGTTGCCAACGTCGACTTCACACGAGGCGGCGATGCCGCGGTCGTTCATCTCGCTGAGCAAGACGCAGGGAGATATCCCCATCTGTGCCTGCAACTCGACCCAACAGCGCAGAGCGAGGCAGTCCAGGCTGTACTCGTCGATGATCTGGTCGATGACGACGCCGAGGCGCGCGATCTGCTCCAGTCGGTCCTCCGGGACGCCGTCCCAGCAGGTGTAGTCTGTGAGTCGGGCGATCTTGTCCTTTAGTGCCTGCTCGCCGCTGGTCAGTTCGCCCATCCGGAAGAAGACCTCGGACAGGTCGAGGGCCTCAACGGTGATCCCATTGCGCTGGAGAGCGACCTCGTCGAAGCGCACGGTCTTGAAGGCGGTCGTGCGCGCGCCGAGAGCGCCCAGGGTCATGTCCTTCATCCCGTTGTACACGCGGCAAACGCTGTCGAAGTACTCGATGCTGTCCTTGAACCGCGGGTCCTGCGGGCTCACGGTATGCGGCTGGTCGATGGTGTACTTGATCCCCGCCTGCCAGAACACATCCATGATGGAGAACTTGCCGCAGAACGCGTCGCGTCGCAGCTCGGGGGCCATCTTATCCAGGTCGTCCGGGTAGGCCTGGATGAGGATCGGTACGCCGGCGTTCTTGAGCGCGGCCATGGCTCCGTTCTCGTCGCCGAAGTTCGGCAGACAGAGGATGACGCCGCCGAACTTCCCCTTATTCTCTTCGAGGAAATCGGCGAACACGCGCCCCTCTTCGGGTGTCTCGACCGCGCCGAAACGCGTGGCATTCTCATCGAGGGCGATGACATCATGCCCCCAACCCTTAAGCAGGCTCGTGATCTCCTCTCGCGCGGAGGCCATCAGGGAGCCGGGGAACATGCCCCGGTTGCCCAGGTACAGGGCGAAAGTGGTCTTCTCGGCAATCATGGAACGGCATCCTTTCATCTGTGGGATTCCACACTTCACATTCTCACACAACAATGCTACAAGCGGATTGGTTTCACCTTCATGCGATTGGGCGGGCGAGGACGGGCGCGTCAACGCCCTGCCCGATTGCCCGGCCCGAGCCCCAACAACCGCCGGGCATTGCCGTCGGCGTCCGCAGGACGCTCGCCGTTCCAGCCGGGGATCTCGATGCCCGGCGACACACGGCCAACGTCACCTACCCCCCGGCCCCCTTCCTGAAAGGAATGGGGGGAACGACATGGGCGGTTCGCGAAGTCCCATGAGAGGGTGCCACTGGCACGCCCCGTGCCAGTGCGTTCTCAAGCGTTGGTCGTTCCCGCGCCCGCAGGACGGAACACGGCATTGTCCGTTGTCGTCAGCGTCCGCAGGACGCTCGCCGTTCCAGCCGGGGATTTCAATGCCCTGGGAGGGACACGTCCCCTTGCCCCTCATCAAGCCCCAACAACCGCCGGGCATTGCCGTCGGCGATGGCGTCGACCACGGTGTCATCGAAGCCGAGTTCACGGAACCAATCCACGCTGATGATCTGCGAGTCGGTGCGGAGGAAATCGCTGCCCCAGATCATGCGCTCCCAGCGGCGGCCGACGAACTCGCGGGTGAACCCCGGGTCGCGGGTCATAGCGTTGTAGCCGGACTGCGCGGACAGGTCAAGGTATAGATTCTCGCAGTGGTCCATCAGCCGGTCGATGGCCCCACCGGGAGCTATCGGTCCGGGCTCGTAGCGACCTGAGCGGGTATCATCCCCGGAAATGGCCGTCCAGAAGCCCGGGCCGTGGCCGAGGAACTTGCAGTTTGGGAACTCAGACAGGCACCGCTCGAGCCGGGGCAGGCCGGCTTCATCATCAAGCTGCCCTCGGTCCATGTCGAAAACCAGGGGCAGACCGTACTCATCGCACTTGCGGTAGATCGCCCGGTTGCGGTCGTCGTCGAAGGGCAGAGGGTTGAGTAGCTCACCGAAACCCCGGCAGCCGTCCCGGTGCAGGAACAGCTCGAACTGCTCCTCGAGGCAGCGCTGGCGCGGGTCGATGCCCGTGAAGGCGATGAAACGATCCGGATACGCGTCTCGGGCCTCGACCGCCTCCTCGGTGAGGAACCAGCCGCGATGAACTTCAGGGCTCTCCAGGGGCAGCAGGACGCTGATGTCGATCCCCTGGCAGTTCATGCGGTCCAGGAGTTGCTCTGCGGTGATCGGCGAGCAGTCTGGGTAGCGATTGCGCGAGACATTGCCGAGATGGGTATGGACGTCGATCACAGTCCGGCTCCTTTGCGGAGTGTGGTGATAGCGCCTGTCCGCCTTTCCTCAAGGGGTGGAGGATTTCCTCTGTCGGGGCCGAAGCTAGACGTTGACGTATTCAGAAGAGAGAGGGATGAATATGGAGTATCGACAGCTCGGCCGTAGCGGCGTACGCGTATCCAAGCTCTGCCTGGGAACGATGAACTTCGGCCCAAGCACTGAAGAAGATGAAGCCAAGCGTATCATCGATGAAGGCATTGAGGGCGGGATCAACTTCATCGACACGGCGGATGTGTATGCGCGTGGTGTATCAGAGGAGATGACAGGCAAGGCCCTCGTCGAGAATGGGCATCGCGATGATGTCGTCCTCGCCACGAAGGGGGTCGCGACGATGGGTCGGGGCCCCAACGATCACGGCGCAAGCCGTTACCACCTCACGCGCGCGGTCGAAGCGAGTCTGCGGCGGCTCCAGACCGACCGGATCGACCTGTACTACTTGCACATCACCGACATCGACACGCCCGTCGACGAGATCTTCGACACGTTGGACATCCTGGTCCGGCAGGGGAAGATCCTCTACGTGGCCTGCTCAAAGTGGCCGGTGACCTTGATCATGGAGGCTCTGTGGCTGGCAGACAAGCACGGGTGGCCGCGGATCATCGCCGAGCAGCCCCCGTACAATCTCACTGACCGCCGCGTGGAGCGTGACCTGGTCTGGACCGCGATGCGCCACGGGATCGGCCTGGTGCCCTTCGGCCCTCTCGCCGGCGGAGTGCTCAGCGGCGTCTACCGCAAGGGCCAGCCGGCCCCCGAGGGCCACAAATTCAAGGAGGTCGGACAGAGGGACGGCCACAAGCGGTACACGGAAGAGACTATGGACTTGGTCGAGAAGCTGATCCCCCTGGCGGAGGCCCGGGACATCACGCTGGCCGAGTTCTCCCTCGCGTGGCTGATGCACAGGCCGGGCGTCACAGCGCCGATCTGTGGGCCGCGCACGGTCGAGCACTTGCGCTCATCGCTGAAGGCGGCCGAGGTCGAACTGACGGCCGAGGAGATGACCCGGGTCGACGAGATCATCGAGCCGGGGGGCAACGTCACGAACTACTGCACGCTGCACGAACGCATGTGCCGGGCGGTCAACACACCGGAGAAGCTGGGGCCGTTCTAGCCTGATCGCGATACTCGAGACGTCCTGCGGACGGGGAACGGCCTTGTCCGTTGCCTTCGGCGTCCGCAGGACGCTTGCCGTTCTACGCCGGGTATTTCAATGCCCCGCGACACACAGCCAACGTCACCTACCCCCCGGCCCCCTTCCTGAGAGGAATGGGGGGAACGACATGGGCGGTTCGCGAAGTCACATGAGAGGGTGCCACTGGTCCCGCAGCGCGGGACCAGTGCGTTCTCAAGCGTTGGTCGTTCCCGCGTCCGGAGGACGCTCGCCGTGCCAGCCGGGTATCTCAATGCCCGGCGCAAGACGTTCTGTCGCACCTCGCCTTCGCTTGACAACCGTCCTTCGGACGGAGGAGGGCCTTGTCCGTTGTCGTCGGCGTCCGCAGGACGGTGGATCTTCGAGCCCCGGCAACGACCCGGTCGCGCACAAGCCCGCGTCTTCTGTAGGGCGGGGGTTCATCCCCCGCCTGTCGTCGATCCCGGCGCGGTACGAGCCCGCGCCCTGCAAACGACCGAACGTCCGGAGCGGTACGAGCCCGCGCCTTCTGTAGGGCGGGGGTTCATCCCCCGCCTGTCGTCGATCCCGGCGCGGTACGAGCCCGCGCCCTACAAAGGCACACCGCTCCCCACGCCCTTGTACCCGCACCAGCCGTCCCACAGCTTCGCCCGGCCCTCTTCCGATGCGCGCTGCCTGATCTCCTCGCGCGGGCAGCCGTCCGCCACGAGGGTCTTCGCTTCCTTGCCCGCTCGGATAAAGGCCTCGACCTGACTGATCCGCTCCTCATTGCACATCGTTTCGGCGACATGAGTGGTCACGCTGCTGGCTCCGTCCGCGCAGGCGAGGAAGACGAAATCCTCCACCTCCTGCACACTCATGTCCCGGTAGTGGAAGCTGCCCATCCGCCATGCGAAGGGCACACGGCAGTTCTCGGCGATGATCGGGGGCGCGAGCTGTGGTGAAATCGACGGGTCGTAGTAACTCAGGCCGACATCCTCCAGGAAGTGCAACTGTGCGGGCCGCAAGTCCTCAACATGCGCGCTCCGGCGCCCGGTAGTCATGCCGCAGAAATACTGGTCCCAGTACGGGACCACGAGCTTGGGGAACAGCCGAGGCGGCACGATGCTTGAGAGATCATCGCACATGCCCGCCCCGTGTGGATTCACCGGCTCCGCCCCGCGAACGGCGGAGGTGAAACCGTGAAAATCCAGGATGCTGTCAGTCAACACCTCCAGGAACTCGCACGCGAGCTCGGGCGCGTCCATGATGTCGGCGAAGAAGCCGTCTCCGCGCACTTCATAGGCCGTGGTGAGGGGGCCCTCCAACCCGAAGCTGAAGCCGACGCTCTCACCGGGAAACGCCTCCATCATCTTCTCGCGGAACTCCAGGTAGAAGGGCGCCATCCCCGTGTGGGCCCAATCCACAGGCTCCCGCAGGGCCTCGATGCCCTCCTCCAGGGACCCGTAGATGTGGGTCTGCGCCACCTCTCCGCCTTCAGGGAACAGCAGCTCGGAGCCAAGGCAGTTGACGTGCCCATAGCTGATCGCGGGGGTCGCGAGACCTGAGATCCCAACATCCTCCCCGAACATCTCACGGATCATCGGCCGGCCACGACGGTAGGCATCGATGCAAGCATCGGGATCCAGGTTAAACTCCCGGATCGGCACGCCGGTCAACTCGCGGAGCGCTCCTTGGCCGCCTCCGACCGACCAGCCGAAGCCGGCGTTCTCACGGGCGGTTGTGTAGTCCGGTCTCACAGTCATGCAGGACACCTCACAGATTCGAGACGCGACCGTCAACCCACTAATGAAAACACAAAAGCGCCCCCGGCGTCTACGCACCGGGAAGCGCTGCTCGTTCCAGCAATGGGCCCGCCGTCACAACGTCCGCGTCAGATTCCCAGCTTCAACTGCCCCGACGGGTCCTGGACGAAGGCGGGGGTCTCCCGAAACAGAACGCGGTCGGCCTGCTCGCTCTGCTTGCCCGGGTTCCACGAGGAGACGGGGCGGTAATAGCCCATGACCCGCGTCCATACCTCACACGGCTGGCGCTCGGAGTCGTCGACGTTCGCGATGGTCAGCTCTTCTGGTGCCAATACTTCGGACATGGTGGGGCTCCCTCAAACGGCAACCTTGCTTGCAGTGCTCGTGTGTACCGGTGGCTCCGCCTCGGCAGCGGCCTCCATCTGCTCACGCAGTTCGGCGCGCTTCCGGGCGAGAAGCTCCTCGTCGCATTTCGGGCAGAATCTGTGATCCCCGCTGATATACCCGTGCCGAGGGCATATCGAGAAGGTCGGCGTGATTGTGATGTATGGAACGCGGAAGCGCTCGAGGCAGCGCCGGACCAAGTTCTTGCACGCCTCGACGCTCTTGATCTGCTCAGCCATATACAGGTGGAAAACCGTGCCGCCGGTGTACAGGCTCTGCAGCCCTTCCTGATGCTGGAGCGCCTCGAAGGGATCGGGCGTGGCGCCCACCGGCAACTGGCTGGAGTTCGTGTAGTAACTCGCGTGGGTCGGCCCGGACTGGATGATGTCGGGAAACCGCTTCCGGTCCTCACGCGCGAACCGGTGGGTCGCGCTCTCAGCCGGCGTGGCCTCCAGGTTGTACAGGTGCCCGGTCTCCTGCTGGAACTTGACCATCTGCTCTCGGATGTGCTCGAGCAGTTCCAGGGCGAAGGCCCTCCCGGCTTCCGTCGTGATGTCTTCGGCGCCCTTCGTGAAATTCTGGACGCACTCGTGGATGCCGTTCACGCCGATTGTGCCGAAGTGGTTGCGGAGAGTCCCAAGGTACCGCTGGGTGAAGGGCAGCAGCCCGCTGTCGATGCAGCGCTGAACGGTCTTGCGCTTCATCTCGAGGCTGGCCTTCGCCAGCTCCAGCAGACCATCAAGCTGCCGGTAGAACAGCGGTGTGTCCCCGGCTGCGGTGTAGCCAAGTCGTGCGCAGTTGATCGTGACGACGCCGACGGAGCCCGTCTGCTCGGCGGAACCGAACAGGCCGTTGCCGCGCTTCAGCAGCTCCCTGAGGTCGAGTTGCAGGCGGCAGCACATCGATCGCACCATGTGCGGCGACAGGTCGGAGTTCACGAAGTTCTGGAAGTACGGGGTGCCATACTTCGCCGTCATCTCGAACAGCGGGCCGGTGTTCGGGTGGTTCCAGTCGAAGTCCTTGGTGATGTTGTAGGTGGGGATCGGGAAAGTAAAGACGCGGCCGCGGCGGTCGCCGGCTGTCATGACCTCAATGAACGCGCGGTTGATGACGCCCATTTCCTCGGCCAGGTCACCGTAGGTGAAATCTACGTGATCGCCGCCGATGATCGGGTGTTCTTCGCGCAGGTCTTCCGGGCAGATCCAGTCGAGGGTGATGTTTGTGAAGGGAGTCTGCGTACCCCAGCGGGACGGCACGTTCAAGTTGTACACGAACTCCTGGACGCACTGGAGGACTTCCTCGTACGACATACTGTCCAGGCGGACGTAGGGGGCAAGATACGTGTCAAAGGAACTGAAAGCCTGAGCGCCGGCCCACTCGTTCTGGAGCGTGCCCAGGTAGTTGACCATCTGCCCGACGGCGCTGGACAAGTGCTTCGGAGGATTCGCCTCGACCTTCCCCGGCACCCCGTTGAATCCCTCGACGAGTAAGGTCCGGAGCGACCATCCCGCGCAGTAACCCGAGAGCATATCCAGATCGTGGATATGCAGGTCGCCGTTCCGGTGCGCCTCACCGACCTCCCGGGAGTAGACGGCGGAGAGCCAGTAGTTCGCCGTGACCTTCCCGCTGACGTTGAGGATCAGCCCACCCAGGGAGTAGTCCTGATTCGCGTTGGCGTGGACTCGCCAGTCGGCCTCCTCAAGATACTCGTCGATGGACGCGACCGCGTCCACGAGTGCCCGCTGGTCGGTGCGAGCCCGGGCCCGTTGTTCGCGGTAGACGATATACGCGCGCGCGGTGGCGAAGTGTCCCGCGTCCGTCAGCGCCTGCTCAACAATGTCCTGGATGTCCTCCACCGTCGGGGCCTCGTCCCAGTTCCGAGCAAGCATCGCTGCGAGAACCGTCTCAGTCAGTCCCGTGGCCTCGGCCTCGCTGAACTCTCCGGTCGCCTTCCCCGCTTTGGAGATCGCGGCCCCTATTCTCTGGGCATCAAAGGGCACGCGCGCGCCATCTCTCTTGATGACTTCAGTGATCGCGAAGTCGTCAGGGAGCCTCATAGGTGTGCGGGACCTCCCAAGGCGTTGGGTGTGGCGTTTGATGAGAACGGCAGTTCGGCAGGTGCGGCAGACCGTCCGGTGGGACCTTCGGTACGGCAGCGACGAGAACTCCAGAGAGTCGATTCGTTCGCGCTCGTGCGTCCGTGTCCGCATCTGAGGATACCCCGGGGCGGATCCCGTTGGGATACGCTGGGCGGGGCCCGGGTCGCTTCACCCGCGGAAGCGCCGGCGGAGAGATGTCGGTACGGCGACACCGCCTGGGCAGGTGTTCGGGCTTGTGGGCGCGAGGCTCAGTCCTACTTGCCGTGGCTTGCCGGTCTGGTGCGCGAGACCGGTGCCTTCAGTACGGCTTTCGTTCCCACTTACCGCTGCGGGGCAGCTCCGGATTCTCACCGGAATTCCCTTCGGGGCTCGCCGCGCGAGCCCACCTCAGGCGAGAGTCACCTTAGTCTCAGGGCCCCCAGTTTGTCAAGGTCAGAGAGCGTGATTCTGTGCGTTCTTGTTAAAGATCACCTGAGCAAACTTGGACAAGCTACGACTCTTTGGGCGGGACACGCCCGGCGTGGCGGAACGTTCCTCAGGACACGCTCATGCTCAAGGATGCAGCCTTCCGTGCCTCCAACGGGCCCTCAGCCGCGCGAGTGGGCTACTACCGGCGAGGGTATTTGGGGACAAGGTCAGCCTTGTCACCAAAAAGGCACAACCATCTTCCACCCCTTTGTCTGAATTGTGTCGCGTCGTCAGGCGTGTCGGCCGGGGGCGGGCTGATCAGGGGATAGCAGGGGAGGGACGCCTTCGCTCAGAGCCCGCACTCTTCGAGGAATGCTTCGTCGGTCAGGACGTCGGCGGTCGGGCCGACGCGCGTCACCTGGCCGTCTCTCATCACCGCCACGGTGTCGCACAGGGCCTCCACCAGGGGCAGATCATGAGTGGCGAGGACGATCGTCGTCTGAAAGGCGTCGAGCAGTGCAATCAGCGCGCGACGTCCGGCGGGGTCAAGTCCGGCGGAAGGCTCGTCGAGGGCCAGCAGTTCATTGTCAGTCACCAGCACCGAGGCGATGGCAACGCGCTTCTTCTGTCCGACGCTCAGGTTGACGGGGTGCTTGTGCTCAAGCGCCGATAGCCCCACACGGCCCAGGGCATCGGCGACCCGGGCGCTCACTTCGCTCGGAGAGTAGCCCGCGTTCACCGCTGCGTAAGCCACCTCATCGAAGACGGTTGGCATGAAGAGCTGGTCATCAGGGTTCTGGAAGACGAGGCCCACTTTCCGGCGCAGGGCGGCCACGTTCCGTTCGTTGATCTCGAGGCCGAGAACCGAAAGCGCCCCCGTGCCCCTGAGCAGCCCGTTCAGATGCAGCAGGAGGGTGGATTTCCCGGCGCCATTTGGCCCCACCAGGCCGACGCGCCGGCCTTTTCCGACACACAGGTCGACGCCCCGCAGGCCCTCTGTGCCATCCGGATACGAGAAGACCAGTTGGCGGATGTCGATGGCTAGATCGCGGTCATCCATAGTGTAAACGCGCCGATCAGGATCAGCATGAGAAGCTCGGATGGCGTCAGCGCGCGCCAATCGCCCAGAGTGATGCGGCCCTCAAAGCCCCGCGAGGCCAACGCCATCGCCTGGGTTTCAGCCCGTCGCGCGAGACGGACCAGCAGGACCTGCGCCATCGCGCCGGCCACACGCACAGCCGCCAGGCCACCGGGCCGCCCGCGAGCATCCCTGCCCCGGATCAGCCGCCCGGTCTCCTCGCGGACCGAGTGAAGCTGGCGCACGACCAGATACAGTAGGCTCACCAGCTTCGAGGGCAGACGCAGCCCGAGCAACCCCTCCAGCAGGTCTCTCTCCCCCATGCGCGCTGCAGATCCCGTCACCAGCAGGACGATCAGTGCGGCCTTGGCGGCGATATCGACGATGAACTGGACGCCCTGCCGTGAGATGGGGCGCGACCAGCCCGGCAACATCAGCGCCGGGCTTCCCTCCACCACGGGCACGAGCAGCACGAGAACCAGCGCGATCACGCAGAAGGAGACGAGCGGCGCAAGGCGCAGGAGAACCCCTCGCAAGGGAACCCGGCCGATGATCAGGGCCGTGACCGCTGTCGCTGCCGGCACCACCAGTCCCATCGGGCGGAACACGTCGGCCACGCAGCAGGCCACGATCAGCACACAGACAAGCCCAAGCCAGAAGCTCGGGCTCAAGCGCATCTGCGTCAGTGCCGGTCCGCGGCCTGCCATGGACGAGCTCACTCCTCGGCGATCTCCTCCAGGAGCTCATCATTCTGCAGGTTCATAATCACGGCGGCACCCGCCTCGTCATCGTGGCGCTTCATCTCTTCGACCGCACGCTCAATGGCCTCCGGCTTCAGCCTCAAGCAGATCGTCTCCTCCGTGTGTCGGTTCGTGAATCGCGCCGTCACGCCCTCGGCGACATGATGCCGGATGTTCATCTTCCCCAGTGTGCACCCGGTGGATATCTGGATGCCGTCGATGGAGCAGGACACGGGCGTCTCGCCGGGGCAGTACACGTCCGCCTCGATACCGAAGTGCGGGTCAGCATTCAGCTTCTGCACGGCATACTGCCCCATGCGCAGGCCCGAGAACACGTACGGCCCTATATGACCGTGAAAGGCTCGCAGGACTGCCAACCAGTCCCTGTCGCCGAAGCTGTGATCGTGCTCGCCGCGAGTGACATGATCCGGTACGCCATCGCTGGACATGATGCATCTCCTGTATTGTGGGCCGGCCTGAGCCGACGCAGGCTTCGCGCGAACGTGCCGACAGGAACTACCGAGTCCAGCGAGAACCGAGAATGCTCGTCTTCTCGATCGCGTGGACGGCGCTGGGAACAACGGTTAACTGCAGCAACATGCCAGGCCATGATGTCCCGAGGCTGAGCGCCGCCCATTGCCACAGGGGGAGCTTGAACCCCATCATCGTCCCGAAGGCTGCATACACGCCAACGCCCGCGCACCTTGCCGCCAGAAGCGCCAGGATCGCCGCGGGCCAGATCCCGAGGCCCCACGATCGGGCAGCGCTCGCGGTCGCGGCCAGGAGACCCAACTCACAGACCATCAGCACGCCCGTCGGCAGGATCGGGGGCATCGTCGTGATGATACTAGACAAGAGTGGTGTTACGCACCCCACGATGAACGCCACCTGCCAGGAGGTGAGTAGACCCAGGGCCAGTATCGGCAGGTACATCGGCAGAAAGATCGGGCCCACTTTGGGCCCGGCGGCGTGGAAGAGGACCGGGACAACAATGCCCAGCGCCCCAAACAGCCCTCCCAGGGCCAGGTCTCGGGCCTCGAACACCCGGCGTTGACTCGTCTCGGGAGCGTCGGCGTGCGCGACGCCGTGGCCCGTCCCCATGGCTCAGTTCACCTCGTAACTCGTATCCCAGTAGGTCCGCCACGTCGCTTCATCGACCGCACTGCATCCAGCCGGCGTCGGGTTGCCGGCGGCATCCATCTTGACCATGTTGGAGTGGTACTGCTCAGGCTTCATCCACTTGGCGTGCCCGTCGGCGAACAGGAGATTCGATCCACCATTGTGCACAGTCGTGCAGGCCCAGAAACAGGTGGCGCCACCCATGAACAGCCCGGTAGGCCCGCTGGGCGGCCCAGCATTGCACCGGTCCCATTCGGCAATGAGTATCTTGTGGCTTGGCGAACAGATGGCGGCTTCGGACCGCCCCACAAACTGTCCCGGCCCGACCATGTCGACGAACCCAGCGACGGGGGCTCCGAAAGCCCCGGGGACGCCGATGTTGTAGCCATGCCCGTAGTACCAGGGCAGTTCCTTCCGGCTGGGACACACATTGATCTGGGTGTTGTTGATGTAGGGCTGCAGGCGGCTCTTCCACTGGGGGTTGATGACGTACAACTCATCGTAGTCCTGGGTATACATGAAGAAGGCGATACCCATCTGCTTCAGATTACTCAGACACGTAATCTGCCTGGCCTTCTCCCGAGCGCGGGCGAAGACCGGGAACAGGATCGCGGCCAGGATCGCGATGATGGCGATGACGACCAGCAATTCGATGAGGGTGAAGCCGCGTTGTCGCATATGTCACCGTAGCACGATTATTGTTTTCGTGGCACTGCCGCAGGATACCAGTCGGCTCGGGGCGAAGTCAAGCAGGAATCCGCAATCGCGGTGTCGAGCAGCCGCACACATGCAAAACGCCGGCAACCCTATTGGCTGCCGGCGCGATTCGTGTGCGGGTGCCTCGGTTCCTATCCCGCGTATTCCATTTCCAGTTCACCCAGGTAAACAGTGTCCCCCGGTGCCGCGCCTCTGCTATCCAACTGGTCGATGACTCCCAGGCGATCGAGCTCATCGTGCAGACGGTCCGGACCATCCGCGTCATCGAGGTTCGTGAGCTGGACGAGCTGCTCAACCTCTGTTCCGCGCACCATGAAGATGTTCGGGGCCAGGCGCTTGACACTCAGGCGCTGGAAGTCCGGCGCAGGTACCTCGAACTGCCGCGACTCCTTGGCCTCGTCGTCGAATTCATCCACTGGGGCGATTTCGTCGAGTATTCCGGCCACGTGGCCCACGAGCTCGCGTATCCCCTGACCGGTGACCGCCGAGATCTGAAATCGAGTAAGCCCCAGACGGTCGAGCTCCTGATCCATCCCGGAGAGAAGCTCCGGGTCCTGCAGGACGTCGGTCTTGTTGAGCGCCACCACCTGCGGCAGCTCTGCGAGCCGCCGGTCGTGCAACTCCAGTTCCCGCTGGATGATGTGGAAGTCCTCGACCGGGTCACGCCCTTCGGTTCCGGCGATGTCCACCATGTGGATGAGCATCCGTGTGCGCTCCACATGCCGCAGGAACTCGTGTCCCAGGCCGACGCCCTCATGAGCGCCCTCGATGAGCCCCGGCACATCGGCTACGACGAAAGACCGCGCGTCATCCACCCGTACAAAGCCCAGATTCGGGACAAGGGTCGTGAAGTGATAAGCGGCAATCTTCGGCTTGGCCTCCGAGATCCGACTGATCAGGGTCGACTTGCCTACGTTCGGGAAGCCGATGATTCCGACGTCGGCGATCAGCTTCAGCTCGAGCCTGAGGGTGTGTTCCTCGCTCTTCTCCCCCATCTCGGCGAAGCGAGGCGCCTGGCGAGTGGCAGTGGCGAAGCGCGCGTTTCCGCGCCCGCCCTTACCTCCTCGGGCCGCGAGAAGCGTGTCCCCGGGCCGAGTCATGTCGGCCAGTTCATGGCCTGTTTTCTCGTCATACACCACGGTGCCCGGAGGAACGGGGATGGACAGATCCTTGCCCGACTTGCCTGTCTTCGTGGAGTTGCCGCCGCGACGTCCGTTGACGGCCTGATATCCGGTCTTGTACTTGAAGTCGAGGAGCGTGCGCTTGCTCGGGTCGACCTCGAGGTAGACGTTGCCACCATTCCCGCCATCGCCGCCGGCGGGCCCTCCCCGGGGCACATGCGCCTCGCGGCGAAATGCAACGACCCCGTTGCCTCCCCTACCGGATTTCACCTTTATCTCGGCAACATCCATGAACATAACAACCACCCCAAAATGCAGATGCCGACACGGAACCGTGCCGGCACCATCAGTACACCCGTGAGATCGGCGAGGAAGCTACGGCCTCGATTACTCGGGTGCCGCGACGACCTCAACCATCCGCTGCCCGCCGGCCTTTGTGCGGAATTGCACAGTGCCGTCGGCTAGCGCAAACAGCGTGTCATCCTTGCCCTTGCCAACGTTCTCGCCGTGGAGGAACTTGCTGCCACGCTGGCGGATGATGATATTGCCGGCCCTGCAACTCTGGCCGCCATAGAGCTTGACCCCGAGCCGCTGTGAATTGCTGTCGCGGCCGTTCTTCGAACTTCCCATTCCCTTTTTGTGTGCCATGGCAACTGCTCCTATCTTGCGACGTAGCGGCAGATGCGCTACGCTGAAATCTCGGTGATCTGCACCTGGGTGAAGTGCTGACGATGGCCCCGGATCTTCTTGTAGTGCTTCTTGGGCTTGTACTTGAAGACGATGATCTTCCGATCCCGGCCCTGCTGCACCACGCGCCCGGTGATCTTCGCGCCCTCGACGAGAGGCGTGCCGATGTTGGCACTATCCTCGTCGAACACCGCGAGCACTTGGTCGAACTCGACGACGTCGCCGACACTGGCATCGAGGCGATCCATCTTCACGATGCCATCCTTCTGAGCCTTGTGCTGGCGACCGCCAGCTTTGAATATCGCGTACATCGCCACCTACGATCCTTTCCCCACAGTGTCAGATTCGGACTGGCACTGGTAACAGACTGGCAGAATCAAACGCACAACCGGCACGACGAACAGCCAGCCGACTGCGCGTCATTTATTCTAATGTCCCGACTAACGACTGTCAAGGCCGCTTCGCTTCGCGTGTGAGCTTCGCGTGACCAGTGTCATATATGGGCTATACCGGATCGTGGCGCTGAGTAAGGGGCACTGCGGTATTCGCGCAAGCCCAGGCTAGAATCTGCGTGCCGACGGATCACTGGTGGGCGAACGCGCCGTTCCCCAGCTATGGACGGGCCCTGGGCGGCAGTGCAGGCCCCACCACGACGCGGGCCGGTTTCCCCACACCGCCGCCACCACTTCCCGACCGGAGAATCCGCCGCTACCACAAGGAGTTCAAAAGAGCGTCAAGAGCGCTCAGCTTGAGCGCTCAGCTTGACGCTGCGTTGCCGGCCTGTGTATACTTCATCGTGTAGAAGTATGAGCGAAAAATCGACACATACTTGAACGTGACCGCCTGCGAATACGCAGGGGGCGGAGAGACTTAGAATGATCGAATGTCCGGAATGCGGCGCACAGAACTCGGACAACAGCACCTTCTGCACGCGTTGCGGCACGCAGTTCGCGGCGCCGGAAACCGACACGCCGACCCAATCCGCGCATGGCGACCCCAGTCGCCTTCTTGACGAGGCCGCTGAACTCTACGCCGCCTCCCAGCTTGATGACGCGGCAGACGCGTGTCGTGCCGCCCTGGACGCGAACCCCGATCTTGTCTCCGCCCGGTCGCTTCTCGGCATGATTGAGGAGGACCGCGGCAACCATTCCGCCGCGCTCGCCGAGTATGAAGCCGTGCTTCGATTGGCCCCCGAGCGTACCGCCGAGCGTGACCGCGCCGATCGCCTCCGAGCCCTCCTGCGCGATGAAGCGGGATCTGCCGTCGCCGAGCCGGAAGGCGACGACCGTCTCCGGCGATGGTTTCCCGTCGCGATTGCCGTCGTGGTCGGGCTCATCGTGCTTCTCGTGGGCGGCGCCATCATGAAGGCAGTCGACGCTCGTCGCGAGCCGCCGCCCGATGCCCTCGTCGGCCCTCAGACGGGCCTCGACGCCTCCCTCGCCGCGCAGCAACCGGGGCCGATGCAGCAAGCGCCGGTCGTGGGCACGATCAACCCCGGGGCCTCGCCGATGGGCAGACCGATTGGCCCCACGGGTAGGGATGAATCGGCGCTGCAGCCCGGACAGCGTACTCAGGGCCAGTCCCGGCGGCGCACGACCGTCAGGTCCGGTGTCCAACCCATTCCCGATATGCCACCGTCGACCACTGATCCAAACCGGGCCGGGCCGCTGGAGATCCCGCGCGCGAACATCACGGTGCCGGACACGACGACTTACACACCTCCATCGCCTGCGCCGGACCTCAGCCCGACACAGCCCGCGCGTCAGGAACCCGTGATGCAGCAGCCGCGGGGGAGGGTCCGCATCTGGGTCGGCGACGGTCCGGCACCGGCCCCACAATCCAGCGCGGGCGGGTCGACGTCATCCGCGGCAGCCCGGGCTCAGACCGCTGGGCGCCGGAACCTGCCCACTACTGCGGGCTCGCGCCAGACATCGCCGGGAACCCGCTCCGTACCGTCGTCAAGCATCGCCACCAGCCGGCCCGCGCATTCTTCCCGGTCCCGGCAGCCCGTGGTGACAAGTGGCGCCCGCACAGGGCCGGCCGCCTCCACGGTGAACGCCAATCGCCTCTCCGCGACGCGTCGGCAATCTGACGGCCGGCGGACGAGCGTAGCCGTGAACCCGGGCTCCTCCGGCGGCGGTCAAGTACTGGCTCCGTCTGGCCGCAGGGGCTCCCAGCCCACGCAGGCCGGCGCTCGCCCGTACTCGGGGGGATATGCCGGTTCGCGCGCCGTCCGGACGAACCCCGGTAACATGCCATCGACATCGTCCGGTGGAGCGCGCCCTCTCCCGGGCAGTGGCCGGACGTCGGCGTCAGCCACGAGACCCGTGGAGACAGCACCGGCTCCCGCAACGCGTGGGGCATCCTCGGCGGGCTCAGGCTCCAGTGGCCAGGCGGTCGGCCTCCGGTCGCGGGCTCAGCAGGCGCACTCGACCGGCAGGCTCGACGACGCACGCGCTTTGTACCGCTCCGCGATCCAGAATTACCGCGCCGACGGGGCCAGGAACCCCGGGCGTGCAGCCGCCAACAGCAGCGCCATAGAGAGCTGCCAGCGGGCCCTGGAAGCGATTGATGCAGCCCAATGAACTCGCCCCGCATCCGGGTGTTATGCCTGCTCATCGCGACCATGGCTGCAGCCTCCGCTGCCGGCGCGCAGTCTGTGGCTCCGCTCGCGACGACCGTGGGTCCACCGTCCCAGAGGGAGTTGCTGGTCGACGCCGAGCAACGCGTGCTCGAGGCCATCGGCTCCGCGGAGTACGATCGCGCCTTCGTCATTGTGGATAGGGCTCGGGCCAGGGGTCTACCGCCCGGGCAGTATCATCTGCTCAAGGCCCGAGTCTTCGCCGCACAACAGAACACCGCCGCCCAGCAGCAGCAACTGGAAGGCGCCTTGCACGCCGACCCGACGCTGACCGAGGCCTACATGAGCCTTGCGGCGCTCAGGGAGGCCAGGGGGCTGTGGCTGGACGCTGTAGACCTGTATCGCCAGTCCATTGAGGCCAATCCGGCGGGTGTTCAGGCTCATCTGAGCCTCGCCCTGGTGCTCATTGAGCACGAACGCAGCAAGAACGCTGTCGAGATCCTGGAGCAGGCCCGGCGGGCCGCGCCGACGGACCCGCAAGTTGTTGCTGCGCTGGCCAGTGTGTACGCGCGGGTAGGCCGGATGGACAAGGCCCGCGACGAGTACCGCGAGACGGCACGCATCAGCACCGGTCGCGCCCGGCGGTCCGCCCTAGTCAAGGTCGCTGAGATAAGCCTCGAGCTGGATGACTCTCTGGAGGCCTTCGCGTACTACCGCGCTGCCGTTGCCGAAGGACTGGACATTGACGACGCAAAGTACGCACAGGTTGCCGGAACCGCCGACCGCGCCGCCTGGAGTCTTCTGGACGCAGCCTGGGAGCCCTACGCCCGGTACGTCGCACGCGCGGCTGAAGCACCGGAGAGGGAGGAAGTGTACCTCGGGCTCACCAATGCCCTGCAGGAGGAACGCGAGATTACGCGGTTTGTGGACAACCTTGCCGCTCCTGAGGCCACACGCGCTCTGCATGCCCTCCGCAAGCTCCAACACGGGCTGATCTGCGAGACTCTCGTCAATGTCGTCTCGTATCTCGACACTGGAGACAAGTCACTGGCCGACGCGGCAAGCGAACGCCATGCGGACGCTGTGCTGTATCGAGGCATGGTAGAGGCGAAGACGCGGAAACTGCTTCGCCGGGCGAACTGAGTACCTGCTGAAGCGCACGTCGCCATCACTCTCCTGCTGCTTACGGTAATGGAAACATGCTGAAACATGAATGGATGCAGAAACGGGATCGCCGAGCCCGACGGTCGGAGAAGGACGACGAGCTGGACGATCTCCAGGCTCCCATTGGCGAGACGGCCGAAGACGGCGCTGCTGACGACGCGCCGCCGTTGACGCCCGACGCCCCGCCGCCGGACACTGATCAGGATTCGGGCTCGGGTGACGTCCACGAGCCGCCGCCTCCCGAGAGTCCGGCGCAGACCCCTGTGCCGGCGAAGGGGCGGGCCGCGCCTCCTGAGCCGCCCGAACCCGGACCGTTCCCGGAAGCCGGCGCCGACGAGACCCTCGCTCCGCAGGGAGAGCCGGACCACGTGGAGCCAGAGCCCGACGTTGCCGGCGAAGGCCCTCCGGACGAGCCGGCGGACCCCGAGCCGGAGCCCAGTGCGACGGGCCTGGGGTCACTGCTCGCGGAGGAACCGGCGCGCGAAGACGCGCAAGACGTCGTTGACAATCTCGACATCCCGGTTAGTACGCTCCGCGACCGCCTCGAGCAAGTGCTGGCCAGGCAAACGCAATTGCCCCTCGACATCGAGACCAGGCACGAGGTGTCACAGCGCGCACCGGAGGGCCCCGGAGAGGCCCGGGATGAACTCATTCAGCGCCTCCTCGACCCGACCCTGAACCTGCAGGAAGTCGCCACGCTCCTGGGCGTGTGTCGCACCACCGTCAGGCGCTACACGACCCGAGGCATTCTGCGCTGCTTCCGCACGCCCGGGAACCAGCGCCGCTTCCATCTCTCCGATGTCCTGGACTACATGGAGCAACAACACCGCGGCGAGTAGCGCTCCGGCACGTGCCGGAGCCAACCATCAACAATTTCGGGGCTTGCCCCGACGGACCCTTCAGGTGACATCAGCTTGTCCGCAACCACGAATCAGATCCAGATAGTTGAGCTGTTCACCGCGTCGCCGGACCTCGGCGCCGACGGCGTTGTCATGGTACGGCTCCGTGCGGGAGAGTTGTCCGGTGTGGGCGAAATCTGCTCCGCATCCATGGACGAGCTCGAGCCCGCAGCCGAAGAACTGGCAATTCAGGTGCTGGGACGTGGAGTCCTCGACCGCGAGGCCGCGTGGCAGGCCATTTGCGGGGCCGCGAGCGACTGGGACGGCCCGGCCGATTCCATCGCCGCCGTCCTCGCAGGTATCGACACCGCCATGTGGGACCTCGGCGCTACGGCGCTTGGGCTCCCCGTCTATGCCCTCATGGGGGGCCGCCTCAGACGCAGCCTTGAGGTCTGCCTCGACGTCGGCCCCGTTTCCGCTGACGCCGTCGACACGGCCCGGCAGGCCTACTCGAAGGGCGTCCGCAGCTTCTCTTTTGACGTCGACCCGGACGACGAGGCCGACATTCGCCACATGAAAGCGGCGCGCAAGCAACTGGGGGCTGAAGCGCTACTGATCGCCCGGTCCAAGGGACCTTCCGGCGATGCGCAACAGGCAACGCTTCGTGGGGCTGCTCTCGACCGCCTGGATCCGTACTGGGTGGAGGGCCTGCTGGAGGATGGCCAGTGGCGCGAACTGGCTGATCTACGCCGGTCCATCGCGAGTGCCACCGGAGCCGGCGCGGCGACCATCGGGCTCAAGAAGTTCTGGCGCGCGCTCGAAGCAGGTTGCGCCGACGTTCTCACTCCGGCGTTGGCGTTCGTCGGCGGCCCGACGGGTGCCATCAGACTGGTTGCGGCCGCACAGATGCGCGGCGTTCGCCTGGCCATTGGGCCTGGGGAGACAGCCGTCTCCGCTCTGGCGGCAGCGCATGTGTCCTTCGCGCGGGCCGACGTGTACCCGTTGCGGGTGTCGCCTGCCGTGTTCTCCGCGTTGGAAGCTCTGCCTGGCGTGGTGGAGAACGGCTTTCTGCGCTTGCCGGATGTCCCGGGCCTCGGACTGCAGCCGATCTCCTCCGTGGAGGCGCTGCTGACTTTCGCCGGACAGGAAGAACCGACTGCATGAGTCACCTGGCTGATCGAGCGTCCCGCAGCCGCGAGAGACTCTGCGAGATTGTGGACAGGATCTGCGGAGCCTGTGGGAACAGTTGCTGCCACCAGGGCACCATGATGGGCAGCCACGACGCGCTGCGTCTTGTGAAGGGGATGCTCGTGGAGGACGGCCGCCTGGAGATAGTGCGCGAGGGCTTGAATGAGCGTGCGGGCGAGCTCAGGGCCGACCTCGAGACACTCAAGACCGTCCGCGACCTGATCGTCCAGGCCGGCACCGGCGACGAGGCCCAAGTGGGCGAGCTAGACAGCATTCTCTCCCAGTGGGAGGAGTTCTGCGATTTCATTGAGGGCCCGTGGGAGCCGACCCTGGACAGCCTGCGGGAGATGCTGAAGTTCGCGGCGATTCGGGCCTTGGCCCTGCGCGACATGGCCGTCTTCCCGGGGGGGCACGCCGCTCTCGCGAACTTCGCCAGGGTAGGCTCGAGCTTCAGGTTTCGTGGTCGTCGCATGGCCCCGCCGCGGTGCCTCTTCCACAGCAAAGCCCACGGATGTCTTGCCGGAAGATGGAAGCCGGCGAAATGCGCCAACTTCTTCTGCACGGAGGAGCCCAATGTACTCCGCAGCCTCCGCGAGGAGCTCTCCTTCGACGAGTTCGTTCTCGGCAACGCTGAGGTGGTGACTCCTTCTCAGGCCGTGGGGATCGTCCGGCGAGAGCTTGAACTGGGGTTCGAGTTTGTGGAGCCGAAGATTTTCATCGGGCTCGCCGACGATCACTCGCGGCAGATCGGGGCGTTGCTCGAGACCACTTACGGGTCGCTGTTCCAGCCGGCCGTCCACCGTGGCCGGTTCATGCAGTCGGTCGCGGAATGGGAGCACACCCTCGAGAACGTGGACGAACAGCGCCCGTGCTTGGTGGACTGTGACAGCGTCGATGGCTCAGCCCTGTACGAGCTGGCCATCGCGCTGGACATGCGCCGCGCCGAAGGCCAAGCAGTGCCTTTTGTCCTGGTCGCGACAGACCTCGCCGACAGCGGGCCCTTCCCGCACCCTCTGTGGTCCGACCAGCAGATCAGCCAGCCGCTAGGTATCCTCGACCTGTACGTCGTGGACGACTAACCGCTGCCGCTGAATCTGGCGACAGGGCGTCGTCTCGGATAGCTTCGTCTGCCCCCCACGCCCTCACTGATACAGATACCATCGCTTGGGGCACAGGCCGGTGCGCCGGCACAACTCCTGCCCCGGCTTGCAGTGTTTCTCTTTTTGGCAGGCGTACCGTCGCTGCTCCTCATAGAGCACCTGCGCGATCTGCTCATCCACCCGTACCTCGACCTCCGAGACCACTTCCCGCATCTTCTCGATCGCTGCAGTCAGCAGACGCCTGGCTCGGCCGGCGGTGATCCCCAAGACCCGGGCAATGTCCTTCGGTGCTTCCCCGGCCGCCGACAACCTGAGCACATCGGTCTCCAGGGAGTTCAGCCTGGCCTTGCGAGCCAGACGCCAGACGATCTTCGCGGCCGGCAATTCCGCATCCACATGGCTCCCCTCATCATCCAACAAGGTCCGCTCGTCGGCGGTGATCATTCGACGCAGGTAGCTCTGGCTGTAGAAGGGATACTCACCTTTGCCCATCGTCTGCAGGCTCTCCACCAACAACTGAGTGGCGCTCTGCTCCAAAGCCTGCTCTCGCTGCTCGCGAGTTCCCTGGTGACACGGTCTCGATGCCGGGCTTCCGTTCACTGATTGTGCCTCCATCCGTCGCTTTGCCGTCGTCTCTCGATCGACGCATAGAGGCTAATCAGGAAGGTATTGGCGAATCCTTGGGTAGCTGATTGTCTTTCCCTTGGCGCGCCTTGGCACCGTCTTGGCGGCCCCCGGTTTCCCGCGTTGAGTGCGGGGCCCGGGCGTGGGATGCTTCCCCGGGCAGTCGGAACTCAAGGGAGCCTCGTACCGTCTGAGCATAAGAAGACCGAAGCAAACGAGGATTCCTGGACATTGACGCAGGTCGCGACCCATCGCACGGAGAATGGTCTTACAGTGGCGCAGCGGGGCTTGCTCCGCGGCAACCGTTGCGCGAGGCAAGCCGGCGTGATCTTGTCCTTTTTTGCGTCAAGTATTGAGCCCGCTCTGGATTTCTGGTAAACTTCGGCCAGTGTTCCGAAACAAGCGCGGCGCCCCAACGCTGCGGGAGGTACACAGTGCTCACGACGAGACTCCCACTAACAGTCACCATTCCAGGCCTTATCATAGTTGCGTTCTGTCTCGTACTCGCCGGTTGTGGCGGCGGAGGTGGAGGTGGCGAGAAGGTAAACGTCACGGGCTTCGTCTTCGACGACAGCAGTCTGGGAGCCGTGTCCGGAGCAACGGCCCAGATCGGCAACATCAAGTCTCAGCCCAGCGACGTCACCGGTAGCTTCACGCTGGCGAACATCGAAGTCGGCCAGCGCGAACTGACGGTCTATCGGACCGGCTATCAGACCGTCAGGCATACAGTGACCATCGCCACCAACCCCACGAGTGTGGGCAATGTGTTCCTGCCCGCCGTCACCAATCCAGGACTCGGGCACATTTCGGGCGTCGTCAAGGAGATCGAGGTACCCGTAGCGCAGGCCACGGTCGTCGCGGGCGGGAAGATCGCCAGGACCAAGCAGGACGGCACGTTCACCATCTACAATCTCCAGCCCGGCCCCACGAGCGTCACGGCTCAATTGGGCCAGAAGCTGGGCCGCACGCACGTCACGGTCATGGCTGACCGCACCGAGAGCGTCAACCTCGGCCTCTCCATATCCCCTCCGGTGGGGCCCGTCCTGTAGTCGCGGTCGCCGGCCGGCAAAGCCAGGCAGCCTACCAAACGGTCCGGGGCACTTCCGGACCGTTTTTGCCGTCGAACGGTAGATCTCAAATCCCTGTCCACCCAGAGCCGACGTGAGGACATCACACCGGATCATCATCTCGGTCGTTCTGGTCGCCGCCTCGGCGTCACTCGCCTACTGGGTGTCTTCATTCAGGCACCGCGAGCCCGAGGAGGACGCCGCGCCCCAAGAACGAGGCGCCCACGAGGCCGTGGTCACCTCCCCGGAACTGCGTCACACTGAGGGAGGCAAGCTGGCCTGGAAGGTCATCCTCGACGAGATCCAGCTCGACCGTGGCGGCACCACCGTCGCGGCCCAGGGATTGCGCGAGGGGATCATCTACGACAAGGGCGAGCCGGCCCTGCGCGTGACAGCCCAGCACGTTCGTGGCGACACCACCCGACGGAACTTCCACGTCTCAGGACGCGTCGTTGTGACCAGCCCCAAAGGTTTCATCATCAAGACCGAGAACGTGGACTGGTTCAACGACGAGCAGCGCATCCACTGCCCCGGAGCGGTGCTCATGAAGGCCAAGAGCATCGTCATCTCGACCACCGGTCTCGACTACCTGCTCCAGACCGACATCGTCAACTGCCCCAACCAGGTCCGGATGCACTCGGGGAACAATCAGGTGATCGGCCGCAGTCTAACGTACGACGTGAAGACCGAGATCGTCGATATGACCGATATCCAGATGGTCATCAACCCGGATGAGGGGAAACGGATCCTGAAGGAGTGGAACAGCCGATGACGACCGTTCGGACCGGGGCGCTCTGCCTATCCTTCCTGTTCGGTCTCTGGCTCGCGGCCTGCACCGTCAGCACTGCCCAGCCCGCTTCGCCGACACCCAGCGCGGCCGTGGGAGAGCCCAAGGAGCTGGGCTCAACCGCCAAGAAGGAGCCCGAGAAGAAGCAGAAGAAGAAGGTGCGGGTCAACCACGCCGACCGGGCCCGTTACGACTCCGCGCGGGGCATGTTCTACTTGTTCCGCAACAAGACCGGCTCCAAGGGTCCCATCGAGTTTCAGGACGAAGACATGAAACTGATCTGCGATGAGGCCATCTACGACGAGAACGACGACACGGCGGCCTGCGCGGGGAACCTGAAGATCACGGATGAGGAAAGCGTCATCACCGGCGATCATATCAATGCTGATTTCGACGCCGAGATCGCGCGGGTCGAGGGCAACGTGAAGATCGTCACGACCGAGACGATCAAGAAGAAGGAAGGCGAGACGGAGGAGAAAGAGGAGACGCGCGTCACCACGATCTGGTGTGACGAGATTGAGTACACGTACACCGACGGCGCGCGCCGGGCGGTCGCCAAGGGCAACCTCAAAGCAGTGCAGAAGGATAAGACCGTCCTCTCCCCGAAGGCCGACTTCGACCTCGAAAAGGACATCGTGGTGCTCGCGGCGCCCGTCCAGATAACCCTTGACAACGGGAGCCAGTTCACCACCGATGGCGCGACGATCAGCACGGCAGAGGATTGGATGGAGATGGGGCAGATAATCGGCTTCTTCATCAACGACCGGGACGAGGACAAGGAGCCCGAGCCGGAGGAGGGCACGGGGACCGAGACGCCACCGGCCGAGACGCCGCCGGCCGAAACGCGGACCCCAACACCTCCGGCAGGCGAGGGCGGGGAGTAGAACCGCCCGTAACAGCCGCTCCTGCGACCAATCACGCGGACACAAACCGCCCCGAGCCATTCCATGGCCCGGGGCGCTTATCCATGCACCGTTGCAGCTTGACGCCGCCTCGTAGATCGTGTTCGGGCGCGCGTTAGATCAGGTCCGTCTGCTCCTCCCACTCGCCGCTGAGGATCATCTCGGCGCGGTCCGCGTAAGACAGCTTCTCCCCTTGCGGAACCGTGCGCCAGATCAGGAACTGCTTGCGGATCCCCGCCATGAACAGGGAGTTCGTCTTCTTCCAGGACGTGATGTCTCCGGCCAAGCGTTGCAGACAGATGTGGATCTCATAGATCTCCAGATCGCCCGTCGGGCGGCACTCCAGGCTGAATTCCTGGCTCACGCCGAGGTCGTATGGAGCCAGCCACATGCGCAGCCTGACCTGCATACCGGCCTCTTCCCTGTCTTCGTAGGAGACGGGCTCAAGCCGCACGTCTTCGGCCAGGAACTCCCCGCCTGCATATCCCACGTACTCGTCGAAGAACTCTTTCAGGAAGGCGGACACGCCGTAGGCATCCCGCCCCGTCACCGTGAAGGGCAGCAGGACGTCCATCAGGTCGCCGTCAGGTTCCGGCAGCGACCAGCGTCGCTCGATACCGGGCGAGGCGATCTCCGCTGCCCGTCGACTCGGATACACGGTGGACAGCAGTACCACGATCACGATCACGATGGTCACGCCCACCGCCGACATCGACGAGTAGTTCAGTTCCAGGCCACCCGTGTTGCCGGTCACGTACAAGACACGGGCAAAGGTCTGCCCAACCAAGTACCCGACGATGGCCCCCAGGTTCGCGAACACCGCCGCTTCGGCCAGAAACAGCATCGAGATATGGCTCGGCGCCAAGCCCAGAGAGCTGAAGATCCCGATTTCCTTGGTCCGCTCGTACACTGAGCCGAGCATCGTGTTCAACACGATCAGCGCTGCGATCAGGATTGGGATGATTAGAGTCTCCAGCCCGCTGAAGGACGTCATGCCCACGGAGCTGAACAGGAAGGTGCTGTCCCCAATTCCCGAGTACAGACTCAGCGCGAAGCGTTTCATCATCTGGTCGACGCGCTCCGCGACTTCCTTCGGGTCGTTGTAGCGGATCGCCACCGAGCGCAGCGTGCCGCCGAACTCCAGCACGCGGTCGTACGGCATCACGATGACTTTCTCCGGCCCGAAATGCTTGTACTCCTGAAGCAGGGACGAGGCGCTACTCGTGCCGAGCTGTGAACGCTGCTGCGCTTGCCTTTGGAGTTCCTTGATGATCTCGGGCCGCAGCAGGGCGTAGTTCACCGGCATGATCGGCTCGCCGTCGAGGTCTTTCAGCTTGCGCATCCGCGACTCGTCCAGCAGGCCGATGACGCGGAAGTCCGTCCCGAACACCGAAACGCTTGCCGACCCCAGCTTGTCCGCTGTGATTCCGAGAGCCTGGGCGACCGCCGTCGGTAGAAGCACGACGTTCTTCGCGCCCGGCGGAATCCAGCGCCCGGCAATCACGATGCTGTCGACGTCCAGGACCTTCTGCTCCGCCGGCGCCAACCCGAGGATGCAGTTCACCGAATAGCGTTTGCTGGGATCGCTGGTCAGCGCGATGTCGATGACCATTTCCTTCTCAATGTTAGGAGACGTGTACCACGCCCGTGGCGCGACGGTGGCGTGCTTCGCGAATTCATTCTCGATGATATCCGCCGTCGGCTCCTCCAGCGACAACCACGATCGGTCTCGCAGCATGATGCCCGAATAGGCCGGCGCGTGCGCCATGCGGATCTTGTTGGATCGCAGGTACGACTTCACAGACGTGAAGCTCAGTACGGTGAACGTGAGTAGGGTGAGGGTGACCGCCGTCAAGAAGGTACGCGTTTTGCGCCGGCGCATGTTCGCGATGCCCAGTGCGAAGGCTGCGGTGGCCGCTGACAATCGCCCCACATCGGCCTCGTGTACGCCACCTCGCTGCTGCTTCATCGACTTGAGCTCGGTATTGAACTTCATCGTGACGATGGCGATGACCAACACCGCCAGCGCCATGATGATGAACGACAGCAGAATCACCGGTGGTGCGGTGGTGAGCGAGAATGCGGGGTGGACCAAGGCGATGAGCATGAACACGACGATGAACACGCCGACGGTCCCCAGTATCTGATGGATGATCGTGCGTCCTGAGATCAGCAAGCGTTCCCCGAAGTAGGCGAAGGGCAGCAGGATGGCCAGGTAGAACAGCAGGCCCTTGACCACGTCCACGGCCGTCTTCTGGACCTCAGGATACGCCCTCGACTCATACCCCCAGGCGTGCCGGGCGGCCGAGAGGGCCAAGTCATACTTCCGTTCGGCCAGCGCCGCCTCCGCCTTCCCGAGCGACACTTTGGCCAGTTCGTGCAACTCTCTGAGACGCTGGTTCTCAATGCCGTTCTTGCGCAGCTTCGCCATCCGCGACTCGTCCAGCATCCACATGTCCCGGGCGATGTGCAGCGGCGTCAGCGGCACCTTCGGCGTGGCCGCCGCCGGGAAGCCCACACCCTCAGGCTGCGCCTCAGTGGCGTTGATCAGAACCATCCGCACGCCGAGCAAGCCCATCCCCATCGTCATCTGCAGGTCTACCGACGGCTGTGAGAAGACCACCGCGCACGGCTCGACATACGACGGGAATTCCGCGGCGCCGGCCGCTTGCGACAGCGAGTAACCGAAGGAGATCGGCTCGCTGTAGTCCTTCGCGTCATAGACGAACATCTTCTGGAGAGTCTGGAAGTAGCGTTCGTCCACAAGGTCGTAGATGTCCGTGGGGACGCACTTGAAGACGATCACCGGGCGTTTCAGGCCGGCCCGTCCGTAGACGTCACGCGGGTATTTCTTGTCGCCGTCAGGTCCCAGGTCCGGTGCAAACGCGATCGCTCCGCTGTCCGGGTCGAAGCCGTACGCCTCCAGAATGCCTCCCCGGGCCCGCTCGCCCCGCAGCGTGAACTCCGCCGTCTCGTTGGTCATCCCCAGTACCTCGGTGTGCACTCCCATCATCATCCGGTACTGGCCCTGGATGAGCACCACCGAGTAGGGCACCGGCGTATTCGGGACGAAGCTCTCCGTGCGCCGGAACTGGAGAACGTTCCCCTTCACGTCCTTCAGTTCGTCCATCTTCTTCAGAGCGTTGACGCGCTTGAGCGCGTTCTCCTCCAGCGTGGGGTCATTCAGGAAGTCATAGAGCACGCAGGTCAGAAGCTTGGCCTGCGCGATCAGGTTGGGCCGGTTCAGATTCGCCGGCGTGTCAAGCGGCGTGTCAACGAGGGATCGTGCGTCATTGACCGTTGCGAACACCATGCCGGGCCGCCCGCCACGGATAGCCATCTCGTGGTCGAACGCGATCTTGCCGGGGAAGAAGGTGTGCCACTCGCGGCCCTTCACAGGGTTGATCCCGTCTACGAAGCTATCATCCACCGCGAGGCCCATCTCGTCGCAGGCGCGTGTCGCGTACTCGGTGAATTGCTTGCCCACGGGGGAGTAGAAGCGCAGCAGGTGTGCCTGTGAATAGTACCAGCCCACCTGGAAGGCCCCGAAGATGGCGTTCTGTGTGCTCAGGTCAAGGGACATGAACATCTCGATCGTCTTGAACTGCTCGAGGCGCTTCCAGATGTTGATGTCGTTCTCTTTGCGCTTGATGTCGCGCTCCAGGCGCCCGGCGCGGACCCGCGCCATGTCCGGGGTCAACTGGAGCTGTCCCACGTTGACCACGGGGCGCACGTGCTTGCTCTCCGACGGGCTTTTCGCCGCAACCGTAGCGTCCTCAATCCCCTCGCGCACGCGGGTCAGATTGCGCTTCAGCTCCTCATATTCCCGCATGTGCTCCCGCAGCCGGGGGGCTTTGCGGCGCTCGCTGGCCTTCCTCGGCTCGCGGCCCCAGAGACGCACAAACTCCCGAGCGCCCGCTGCGGCCTGGAAGTGCCCGCTCGTGGCCAGGAAGATCACGGTGCGCCCCGGCGGATCGGCGGCCATGATCCGCGCGATCTCCAGCAGCGTCGCGATGCTCACCGCGTTCTCCGCGCCCGGGGCAAGCTGCGGAACCACCGAGATCGAGTCGTAGTAGGCTTGGACGATCATCGCGTGGTCTCGCAGACTTGGATTCTTGCCGGGGAGGATGCCGATGATGTTGCGGTTGGTCACGCTCTCCCACGGCATGCGCGACACGATGCTGCCCCGGGCGTCAGTGTCCGCGATGGCGGCGATGATCTC
>JALGSS010000228.1 GCA_029821745.1 Candidatus Zipacnadia bacterium | reverse complement strand
CCGGTTCCCGAGCCTGATCGTCTCCTCCCGGTAGGGCACGCCCTCGACCGCGATGCCCTCGGCCTGTGCGCCATCGAGGTAGAACTCCTCCACCATCGCGATACGCGCCAGGCCTTCGTGGATGCCGAACCAGACCGCGTCGCAGTAGTGCATGGGCGGCCAGTGTGAGACGCCGCCACAGCCTGCCGCGGCGGTGACCATCGTGTCCATCAAGAACTCCTCGGGAGTGTTGCGGTGTACGGACGCCATTACCGGGCTCGGCTGGTAGATCATCGGCGTGAGTTGTGGAAAGTCGTGACCGTAGATGTCGTAGTCGACGTGGCTGCTGGTGCTCGAGCCCTGTTCGACCCGTAGCGGGATCGGCTCCACCGCGTCGATGGTCCTGCGCATCGCGTACAGAGGCCGGGCGATCTGTACCATCCGGAATCGCGCGTAGGCCTCCCGGTGCTCCTCCCGTATGTCCTCGGCGCTCACGTCCGCCGGCAGGCCCTGGGCCTCGGCGAAAGCCGCGATCGTGGCGGGGTCATCGTACCCCGGCCAGACGTCCGGCCCCCCCGGCTCCCAGTCCCACAGCGCCATGTCGAAGTAGCTGTGACCGGCCTCCCAGCGCGCTCGGGCCTCATCGCTCTCAAGCCCCGCGCAACTGGCGTCGATCGCGGGCACCAGCCCGCCGAGCTTCATCGCCGCCTCCTGACGTCCGCCGTACTCGCCACCGAACTCGCGGGCGAACAGAGTCATGTTGGCGATGTTCTTCACGCCATGGCGCCGGTTCGCTTCGAAGGTCAGATGGTATTTCGTCGGCTCACCATCCTCGGACGGCAGGCCATACGGCCAGTGCGCCTCTATCCCGCTGACCCCGAAACGACTCCAGAACTCGGCCATGTGGTCGTGGTCGGCATCGGGTACTGTGCTGTGGATGCCGTAGGGGTAAAAGCCAAAGCGCTCGGGCATCACGCGCCGCTCGCTGATCACCCCCGCGGTGAGCAGGCGGCTGGATCCCGTGGCAAGGGCGTTCTCGCCGTAGCGCAGCTCCCACGCGACCGTGTCATCGAGGGTCTCGGGAGCTTCCAACCACAGGAGGACGTGGAAGTAGTAGCCACCCTTGATCAGTCGCTTCGTTAAGCCCTCGTTGGGGAGGGGTATCGCCACTTGCTGGTACTCTCTGCCGTCCCGGGCCACCGTTTCGCTCTCCAAATCCGTGGTGATTCCGGAACCACGCATGATGTCCGCCCCCAGGAACTCCACCGCTGCTGGCAGCGTCACGGTCAGTACCGTGGGTTCCACGAACTCAGTCGGCAACTCGAACCTGTGAGCTCCATAGTCCTCCGGGTGGATCGTTATGAGCATCCAGTTCCAGTCGTTGCCGTAGCAGTAGAACGTGTTGTTGGCCCGGCGCTCGGACGGCCACATCTCCGCCGAGGCCGCTCGTGCCGCCACCGGCGCGATGACCAGCATCACGAAGATCGCGGCCAACCCCACGATTGCGCTTCTCTGCTTCGATACGTGTGCCATATCATATCTCCCGTAGCTTGTCTGGGTGCTTGTCAATCAACGATGTAGTTCTTGTGTGTGGCAGACCGTTCGCCTACCCGCGTGAGAGATTAGCCGTCCCCTCGCCGGCCACCTGCGGCTCGGTATCCTGCGGGGCTGTCAGCCAACGAGAGTGACATTCAGCTCCAAGAACGGATTCGGGCGGAATTTGGCGACCACGGCCTCAGTGGAAACGCCTGCAGCGCTGGCTGGTCCTTCAACTCGCGCTCTGCCCTGCGAGGCCGCGCAGGCCCACGGCCTCACGCGGCACGAGTTCTCGATAGGGACAGCCCGGGCAGGAATCGGCGGTCCGTCCCCGGAAGTCCCCGCCCATGACCGCCGCGCGGCTGCCGCCGGTGGTCGCCATGTTCGTGGCGTACTTCTCGCTGGCCTCGATCATCCGCCGCCAGTGGGTGGACAACGAGAAGCTGGCATTCCCGCTGACCACGCTGCCGGTCGAGATGGCCACCCACAGCCACTGGTCGGCGTCGCTGTTCGCCAATCGCCTCGCCTGGATCGGGTTCGGCATCCCCTTCATCGTCTTCACCCTCAACGGGCTGCACACGATCTGGCCGGTGGTGCCGAACATCCGCGTGGCTTACTTCCTCAACTACATGGTCTTCAACGCACTGGGCCGGCCGTGGCGCGACCTGGGCTTCACCACCGCCTACTGCTCGATGGCCGCGGTGGGATTCGCCTACTTCCTCCCCGCCCAGGTGCTCCTGTCACTGTGGGCGTTCTTCGTGATCTCACGCATCCAGAACATCGTCTTCTCGGCCTTTGGCGCGCGCTACGAGGCCATGCCCCTGTACCCCACCAGCATCTGGAACGGCTACCAGGTGATGGGGGCTTACCTGGTGCTGACCGGCTACCTGGTCAAGTCCGCCTGGCCGCACCTGCAGCGCACCTGGGCGGCGGCGCAGGCCGGGACGGACTTCCCGCCTGCGGATGCGATCAAGAGCCGCTACGGGGGTGAGGCCGAGCGCTCGCGGCCGGCGTTACCCCCGCGCGTGGCGCTCATCGGGCTGGCGGTGGCGGCGGTGGTGGCGGGGTATTGGTTCGCGCTGCTGGGCATGACCCCGTGGATGGCCGCGCTGGAGGTGGTCATCTTCCTGGGGGTGGTGTGTGTGGTCATGGCCCGCAGCGTGGGCGAGGCGGGGCTGCTCATGACCGAGACCAGCTTCCGGCCGGTGGACGTGGTGCGGCTGTTCTCGCCCATGAAGTCGCTGGGGGCGCCGACGCTGACGGCCCTGTCGCTGGCGGACGCAGTGTTCACGCGGGACCTGCGCGGGAACCTGCTCTCGACGCTGCTGGACGGGCTGAAGATGTCCGACCTGACCTCGCTGGACCGCCGCCACCTGTTCGCGGCGATCGCTATCGCGCTACTGGTGGCGCTGGTGGTGGGCGGGTGGGTGAACCTGGCGCTGCCCTACTCCATCGGCGCGGTGGGCATGTACGGCTACGTCTACAAGGGCAACCCGCTGCTGGGGTTCCGCTACTTCGCGCCGGTGCTGCAGTCGGGGGACGAGTATGACGCGCGGCTGCCGGTGTTCTTCGGGACGGGAGTGCTGGCGGCGCTGGGCCTGAGCTGGATGCGCATGCAGCACGTGTGGTGGCCGCTATCGCCCTTGGGCCTGGCGCTCTCGGGCTCATGGTCCATGATCGTCTTCTGGTTCCCGATGCTGATTGCGTGGTTGGTGAAGGGCGGGGTGGTGCGGTATGGTGGGATGAAGCTGTATTCGCAGCTACGCCCGTTCTTCCTCGGCCTGATCCTCGGCGAGTTCTCCCAAGCGGTCATCTGGGCCACCATCTGCGGGATCTACCGCACCCCGGCACCCTTCTTCCCGTGGCCGTGAAGGGAATGGCGGGAGGCCCGGTGCGTGGCGAACAATACGCTGTCCCTACCGAAAACTCGTGGCGCCTCGGGCCGTGGGCCTCCGCCGCTTTGCAGGGCGGTCTTCGCGTCCCACGGAATGCGCGCCACTCAACGCGACCTGTTGACCGTTTGCGTGGTGCTTTCCTCCTTGGCCATGACTGCTCGTCTGCTTCTCGCTCTGCTCACGCCCACACACCACATAGTGTATGGGCAGACGGGCCGTCCCTCAAATGATGGGTAGTCTGGAATGTCAACAGCCGTGGGCTCTGCCACTACGCCGTCGTACAGAACCGGCATGGGAGGCACACGGCGAGCCTACAGGGGGTACTGTGGATCGGAGTATCGGAGGCCCCCCACCCCAAGGTCGTACAGAACCACTATCTCGGCCACGAAACGGGTCGAAGGCTGGGCCCTGAGGGCGGCTGAGGTGCGGCGACTGGCGAATGCGATGGTGGCAGGAGTGGTCTTCCTGCGGGAAGTCCACGGCAGAGTACCCTTGGGACGTTGAGCGAGGGTTGGTATTGCCCCTGGGTGTTGGTGACCTACTCCGGAGTGTGCCGATGGCTGCTCATTTCACGGCTTCCGTATTGCGTCTAGATGCCTCAGATACTAACATAGCACTTGGACCGACTCTGGGGAGCAGTACGCCCCGTCGCTTGACCGGCGAAAGGACGGCCCATGATGCAGAAGCCGGAAGTGATAGTTCTCGCCCTGCTGATGGTTTGCATGATCACCGCGCCTGCCCGGGGCGCCGACTACTTCATCGCGCAAGAGAACGCGGAAGCCGCAGACACGAACCCCGGCACTGAAGCTGAGCCATTCAAGACAATCAACGGCGCCCTGACGGCTGTGGGAGATGCCATCGCACCGGGGGACACGTTCTGGATCAAGGAGGGCGTCTACCGTGAGGCGTTGGTGCTCAGGCCCAAAGACAGCACCGGCGCCGGGCTCGCGATACCTTCGGGCACGGGCTATACGCAGGCGATAGTCTTTGCGGGTGTGCCGGACCAAAGTGTAGTACTGTCCGGCAGCGATGTCGTTACCGGATGGAGCAAGCACGAGGGCGACGTCTGGAAGCGCGAGGACTGGTCCCCGAACTCGCAGCAGGTATTTGTCGACGGGAAGGCGCTCGAGCAGATCGGCGGCAAGATGAGCGATGTCAGCAAGCGCTGGAACGGACGCTACAAGGACATGTCACTCGCCGACATCTTCCCGGGCTCGTTCCACTACGACCATGAGGCCAAGGTGCTCTATGTGTGGCTCGCCGACAGCAGCTCGCCGGCCGAGCATCTGGTCGAAGCGTCCGTGCGCGACAGCGGCATCACTGTGATCACAGGCCTGAGCTTCCTGCGTTTCTCTGACCTGGCGGTAACGCAGACGAACAGCTACGGGACCAGCTGCGCGATCGGCATCAACGGAGCCCACTGCGTGATCGAGAATGTCGCCGAGTCCTGGGCGGGCTTCGGTGGCGGCTACGTCGGCGGCGAGTTTAACACGTTCGTCGGCTGCAGCTTCGACTACAACGGCAACTACGGCATGGGCGCGAGTGGCCGCGGCAGTCGCGTCGTCAACTGTCGCACGCGCTATAACAACTACCGGAATTGGTCGATGGGCTGGCACTCCGGCGGCGTGAAATTCATCCCATACTGCCAGGACTTCGTCCTCACCGGTCATGAGTCTGCCTACAACAATGGAGATGGCATCTGGTTCGACGGGTCCATGTCGAACGTCACAGTCGAGGGGTGCCGTTCGTACCGTAACAGAGGCGCCGGGGTGCACTACGAGATCGGGTCGCGCGGGGTGATAAAGAACAACATCTGCTACGAGAACGGGTATCGCGGCATCTACCTGTCGAACTCCTCGTACACACTGGTCGCGAACAACCTGTGCTACATGAACGGTTTGAGTGGCATCGTCGCCATCGGGGTCAAGCGCGCTGGCAGCAACGCTATCAATCGCGGCACCGGCATCGTGCCCGGCGGGCACAACGTCGTGACCGGCAACATCCTGATGGACAACTGCAGCGCGCCTGCCCTGGTCGAGGCCTGCAAGGAATGGCCCCTCCCCCCCTACTTCCTGGAGCTGTTCACGGGAACCTACGAGAAGTTCCTGACTTGGGGGAACCGGCCGGAGCTGATCATGCCAGACCACACCGGGGAGCCGGCCAATGAAGGCGGCGCGAGCGACTACAACATCTTCTACCGCACCGGAGCGCGCGAGAAGTCCCTAGTCAATCTGGCGTTTGCGCTCAACTGGGACTGCGGCTATGCATACGGCCTCGAGGACTGGCGGGAGAAGACGGGGTATGACGAGCACTCGATCATCGCCCAGCCCAAGTTCGTGGACCTCGCCGCCTACGACTTCCGCCCGGCTCCGGACTGCCCGTCGCAGTGGTTCCTGCAGAAGTATGACCAGTCACTGCGCTACGACTACACCGGCGTCAAGCGGCCCTACGGCCCGCGCGCGCATACCGCCGGACCGTACGCCGGGGATCTCGACATGCTCGATCTGTTGACGACCCAGCCAGAGACCGAGCAGCACGCGCTCTTCCCGTTCCTCGGGCTCCCGTCGTGGACGTGGAAGGAAGGGCGGCTGCTTGGCTACGCCCTCGTCGAGGACCTGGGACAGGAGGAAGTAGCCAGGCTGCACCACGGCGTGAGCCTTGACGGCGTGCCCTTCATCGTGCCCGAGGCCACGCTCCACTACACCGAGCAGTTCTCAGGCCCGGTCTCGCTCAAGCCGGAGAAGACCCTCGCGAAGCTGTACTTCCTGTTCGCCTTTGAGGCAGGCACAGAGCCGTTCCTCAGGTGTACCCTGCATCGAGGCGACGGTGTCAGCGTCAGCTTCCAGTGGGTCGCCGGCGCCGACGGCGGATGCGTGACCGAGCCGGCGACCGGGCTGCAGACGCAGGCTGTCTGGCAGGAACCAGAGGACGCCGACCCGCGGCGCACGGTGTTCCTGACGACGTGGACGAACGACAATCCGTGGCTCCCGATAGAGCGAATCGAGTTCGAGCACATCGACACGTCCGCCAAGATCGCCGTCTTCAGTGTCACGGGCGAGTTGCACGAGTAGATCTCCGGACTGACCTGCCCCCACAAGTGATACCAGTCCCCATGTGGTACTTTGGCCTCTCACGCAGCCTTGGGTGGAGGGCGGAGCGAAGCCCGGAGCCCAGGGCTGGCGCGCCTCGGGGGCCGGTGGGCGATAGCCCAGTGAGCTGTGTGGTCTCACGGTGTTGAAGTGGTTCCGCCAGCGTTCCACCAGCACCTGCGCCTCGAGCAGTGTGTCGAAGATCTCGCCATTGAGCAGCTCATCGCGCAGCGTCCCGTTGAAAGCCTCCACATACCCGTTCTCCCACGGGCTTCCCGGCTCGATGAAGAGCGTCTTCACGCTCAGGTCAGCCAGCCACTTGCGTACCCTCGTAGCGGTGAACTCTGAACCGTTGTCGGACCGAATGTAGTCCGGTGCGCCGCGCTGAGTGAACAGGTGCGTCAATTGCTCCAGCACGCGGTCGGAGCTGAGCTTCCTGTCCACTACAACCGCCAGGCACTCGCGCTTCGTGATCAGGCACGACCCGCTTGCGGCGTTGCGTGGCGCGCGCCTGCCCCAACACTTTGCAGGCGCGTCGCTCGGACACCACCTCCTCGCCCAGCACCTCACGAACATACGCCACGGCCACCCGGCGTTTCGCCGGGCTCAGAAGTTTCCCGAAGCCGCCTCTTTCAGAATCGCAAGATCCGGCGCCTGGTTGGCAACGAGCTTCTTGAGCTGGGCGTTCTCG
>JALGSS010001146.1 GCA_029821745.1 Candidatus Zipacnadia bacterium | reverse complement strand
AAGTCGCCAAGCCCCGCGAGTCTCAACGCTTCGCCAAAGGCCGTCTGAAGATCATCTCGGGCAGCTACGACTGCAACGGTCGGCAACGGTCAATCAGCCTTTCACTGTGGCTGTGTTCAGGAATAGGAGCCGGGCGCCATCGGACCGTCCCGGTCTCTCTGACTCGGGCCCCGCAGGGCCGTGTCACGATATTGGGCGCATCCGCAGGGCCCCGACGATGGTTGTGTTGAGAAACGCCCCTCAGGTAGCTGCGGGGTGGTCACGCTGTGCAGTGACCGGGGCCCCGCAGTGTCGTCTCACGGCCTTGAGCGCGTCCGCGGGGCCCCGCAGATGCCCCGAGAGGCCTTGCACGGGGCCCCGTCGCACACACCGCGACACCCCGTGCCCATGGATGGCCCTTTCCAACACAACCCCTGTTCAGCCCCGCCTCTGGTGCGCCGCGATGACGTCCGCCGGCGTGTACTCGTGCTTCAGGCCCAGAATTCGCTGAAGCTTCTCGACGGTGTAGAAGAACCCGACGGGAGCCA
Source organism: Candidatus Zipacnadia bacterium (assembly GCA_029821745.1). Taxonomy (GTDB): domain Bacteria; phylum Armatimonadota; class Zipacnadia; order Zipacnadales; family JABUFB01; genus JALGSS01. Next base: position 1,545 of record JALGSS010001146.1, on the reverse strand, counting down.
GTTGGGCCTCGTTGGCTGCGTACAGCTCGGCGATCCCGGGGCAGTACTTCTCTGCCACCGCCAACGGGTCAGCCTTCAGGTTCTCGATATCCGCCGCCTGCCACGGTACGTGATTGCCCACGATCATTCGCTCGAAGTCGACGCCCTCGACGGTGACCGCCGCCTGCATCACAGCGCCCAGGTCCGTGGGGCTGTATAGCTTCTGACCTGGGCGCAGCATCGAGTCGGCAACAGCCACGAGGTCTGCTGTGTCCAGGTCGATGGTGCCATCGGGCGCGAACTCCGGGCAGCGCTGGTACCCGCACATCCGCAGGACAAGGGTGCTCAGGCCCTGGGTCCGCGCGTAATACTCCGCCGACAGCTCCCCCTGCAGCTTCGTGAGGCCGTACATCTCCTGGGGGCGCAGGGGAGCCTCCTCGTCCACCGGCAGGTAGCCCTCCTCGGTCCCGTGTCCCGTCGCCCAGACGGTGCTGATATACACCATGCGGGAGACGCCGGCCGCAGCAGCGGCTTCACAAAGCAACGTGCTCGCCTTTGTGTTGACATCGACGAAATCCGCCGTCGCGTAGTCGAAGGGCAGCAGCACCGCGAGATGAACGATCGCGTCGATGCCCTCCACCAACGGCTTGACCTGCTCCGGGTCCCGCAGGTCGGCCTGAACAAACTCGCAAGGGGTTTCGGTCGCCTGAACAAACTCGCAAGGGGTTTCGGTCGGCGCAATATCAGTGGCGCGCACGTCGTGACTCTTCGCCAGCCACGGCACGAGGTCTCGACCGAACTCCCCGGCCGCGCCGGTAATCAGTACTCTCATGGCAGTTTTCTTTCCGCTCCGTGTCAGCAGTTTGAGGTCCGGCGGCAAGTGGGCGGCCCTTCGCCGACTCAACAAGGTATTCCTTCCGAACCACGCGAACTGTCACTGTTCAGGCTTGCCTATCAAGATGACCTGTTGGGAGACGCTGCGAGTCATGCAGTTGCATATCATTTCGGTTCTTCTGCTGCTGTTTGGAGGATGCGCCATGTCCAATGACGTGATCGTCGAGAGCATCGTTGCTCCCGGCACGGCTGAGAACAAGCGCAATACCGAAGGCGATGTGCTCGTGCTGAATGACGGGAGTTTGCTCTGCGCGTGGTCTGACTTCTACGGCGGCCACGGGGACGATTCGGGGGCCCGCATTTCTGCGGTGAAGTCCGCAGACGGTGGGAAGACCTGGGGCGAGCGTTTCACCCTTCAGGAGAACATCGGCGCCCAGAATGTGATGTCCGTCAGCCTGCTCAGGCTGCAACCGGGGGATGTCCTGTTCTTCTTCCTCCTGAAGAACTCGCGCAGTGATCTGGACGTAATGGTGCGACGCTCCAACGACGACTGCCGGACGTGGAGCGACCCGGTACTCGTGACGCCTGAGGCCGGCTACTACATCATGAACAACGCCAGGGCGATCCAGCTCAAGAGTGGCCGCATCCTGTGCCCGATCTCCTTCACGAGCGAAGTCTGGACTTCGAGCGAGGGCTTCCGCACGGTGTGCTACTTCTCGGATGATGAGGGGC
>JALGSS010000227.1 GCA_029821745.1 Candidatus Zipacnadia bacterium | reverse complement strand
GGCGCCCCCGGCGAAACTGCAGTGAGTGTCCAAAGTAGCATGATCCCGATCAGTGTCCGCAAGATGCCACCTCATTGTCTGTGCCGAGCAGTAAGAGTCCCAAGCCTATTCCGCGACCCGCCGGGCTATCCCTGCCGGGCGCGGCAAGAAGGACGGTATTGCCCATCATGAAGATACACGTCACGCTCACGCACATTCTGATTCCCGCACTGCTCCTGGCGGTTTGCGCGTGCTCGGCTGCGCCGCTGCGCTACCACCATTGGCGCAATGCGCTCAAGCCTCAGGGACAGCCCGCGGCAGAGATCGCCCTGTCCGTCAGCGGCGAGACCGAGTACCAGATCGTCATCCCAGCGGAGCCCACAACTCAGGAGCAGAAGGCTGCCGAAGAGTTGGCCCACTGGCTCAACGAGATGACCGGCGCCGAATTCCCCGTCGTCGATGACACGCAGGCCCGGCGAGAAACCGAGATATGCCTCGGCAGAGTCGACGTGCTACCAGATGCCGAGGAGCCGGAACTGGGGGATGAGGGCTACTGCATCGCCGTCGACGGCAAGAAGCTCCGGTTGACGGGCGGACGCAAGCGAGGGCCCATCTATGCCGTGTTCGCGCTGCTTGAAGAGGATCTTGGGTGCCGCTGGTACACGGCCAAGGCCGTCCGGATCCTCCGGCGGCCCACGGTCAGGTTCAAGCCGGTGCCCCGCAGCTTCGTCCCTGCGCTCACAATCCGCGATCCCTTCTACCATGACGCCTTCAACGGCGAGTGGTCCCTGCGCAACCGCACGAATGCGCCCAGCGCCACCGTGTCCGAGGAGTGGGGCGGCCACGTCACCTACGCCATGTTCGTGCACACATTCAACACACTGGTGCCGCCAGGCGAGTACTTCGACAAGAACCCCGAACTATTCATGCAAAACGAGTCCGGCAAGCGCACGCCGCGTCAGCTCTGTCTCACGAACCCGGAGACGATCCGCATCGCCACCGAGACCTGCCTGCGGGTCCTGCGCGACAAGCCCACCGCGAAGGTCATCAGCGTATCTAAGAACGACGGAGGCGGCTCTTGCGTGTGCGAGAACTGCAAGGCCATCGACGAGGCCGAAGGGACCGACTGCGGCAGCCTGCTGCATTTCGTGAACGCCGTCGCCGAGGGCATTGAGGACGAGTTCCCCGATGTCATCGTCTCGACCCTGGCTTACCTCGAGACGATGAAGGCGCCCAAGACAATCCGCCCGCGTCACAACGTCGCGATTCGCCTGTGCACGGACCGCTGCATGTGGTCCCACCCCTTCACTCCGGCCCGGGAGAGCGACATCTTCGCCCCGGCCATGCGCGAGTGGGCAAGCGTCCACAACCAGATCCACATCTGGGACTACTGCGTCAACTTCAGCCACTACACCGCGCCGATGCCGAACTTCGAGGTCGTCGCCGACAATATCCGCTTCTTCGTCGAGAACAACTGCACCGGGGTCATGCTCCAGGGCGCGTACCAGAGCGCCGGAGCGGAGCGGGAACTGATGCGCTGCTGGGTGTTCGGCAAACTTCTGTGGGATCCATCTCTCGACGTGGACGCCCTGACCGAGGACTTCATCTGGGGCTACTACGGCAAGGCGGCTCCCGCGATCCTCGAGTATGACCAGCTCCTGCAGCAGGCCGGCAGAGACCACGCGGAGAGTCTCGCCGCGCCAAAGGGAGGCATCCGCTACCCGATGGACTCCGAGTTCCTGTCCCGGGACTTCCTGTGGCGCGCCGAGGGCCTGTTCGACCGGGCGGAAGAGCTCGCGGAGAATGACGAGATACGACAGCGCGTGGAGCTTGCCCGAGTGCCGATCATGTACGTGAAGCTGGTGCGCGGACCGGCTTTCGTCGGCGAGGGATATGCGGCCCTCATCGACCGCTTCGAGGCAATCGCGGAGCGCGAAAGTATCACCCACATTCGCGAGGGTGCGCCCGACGTCAAGAACAAGATCAAGAAGTGGCGCGACGAGATCCGCGTCCAGGCCGAACTGCAGCAAGCCCGGGAATCCGACATCACCATCCTCCCACTGTCACCGGAGTGGCGCTTCGCCACGGACCCGAAGGACGCCGGCACGGGGGCCAAGTGGTTCGCGCCTGAGTTCGACGACGGCGCTTGGGCCACGGTCCGCAGTGATGTCGACAAGGGCTGGGAGAGCCAAGGCTTCGAGGACTACACCGGCGTCGGCTGGTACCGCCAGCAGTTCACCCCGGCCAAGCTCCCGGCGAAGAAGCACCTGTACCTGTTCTTCGAGGCCGTCGATGAGGACGCGATCGTGTACATCGACGGGAAGCCGGCCTTCGAGCACACCTGCAACTCCACGGGCCTGCCGCCGGACCAGATCTGGATCACGCCCTTCATGTTCGATGTGAAGGATGCTTTCAAGGCCGGGAAGCCCACTTCTATCGCCGTCAGAGTTCTCAACCGCCTGGGGATGGGCGGCGTGTACAAGCCCGTGCGCCTGATCGCCTCCGCCAGGGAGCTTGATGCCACCGTTGTCACCAGACTGCTGGCGGAAGGTAAGGAGAAGTGATCTCACCGATGCGCACAGCGACCGGTACAGTCACGCTGCTGCTGTTGGCCTCCATCGCCACGGCAGCGCCGTTTGCCACTATGAATCCAGCCAGGGTGATACACATGCAGACGCCCGGTGACCTACAGGTCTGGGTCGCGGACTCACTCGACAACATCATGCGCGATGCACAGCCTCCGGAGTCGGGGTCAGATACCGTGGTGCTGGAAGCCGCGCGCAACGAGTACGAGAGCGCTCAGATCGTCGTCCGCTCGGATGAGGCCATCACAGACCTGCGGGCGATCTGCGGGGACCTCATCGGGCCGGAGGGAGCGCAGATTCCGGCGGACAATTGCCGGTGTCGCTTCGTTGGGTATATTCAGGTCAACAGCAATTCAGCCGCTACGACGCCGGAGAACCTCGTCGCCCCGGCGCCCGGCATGTTCCCCGATCTACTGCTCGAGGATGAAGCCGTTGACGTCGAGAAGGGCGACGCGCAGCCCGTCTGGCTGACGGTTCGGGTGCCGGCCGATGCGCAGCCGGGCGAGTACGCAGGGACTGTGCAACTACAGTTCGATGGTGGAGGGGAATCGATCCCCGTGCGCCTCACCGTGTGGCCCTTCACGGTTCCCGATGAGCGCCACCTGCTCTTCACCAATTGGTTTGCAGGAGGCCCTCTCGCGAGGCGCTACGGCGTCAAGCTCTACAGCGACGAGTTCTGGCCCATCTTCGAGAAGTATGTGGCCAACTGCGCCGCGCACCGCCAGAACATCCTGTGGGTCTCGCCCGACACGATCCGCGGCACCCGCGCGGCGGATGGCGCCCTGACATTCGACTTCACGATCTTCGACCGGTGGGTGGAGATTCTCGAGAAGCACGGGGTCGCCGACCGGATCGAGATCTCCCCGCTGGGCGGTCACGCGTCCGGCTGGGGCGGCAGCGACATCGCCCTGCGGGGCATCAGCGTCCTCGACGAGGCCACCGGCAAGTCCGTGTCCTTGTCCGCCGAGGAAGGCCTGCCGCATATGCTCCGGGCCCTGCAGGAGCACCTGCGCGACCGAGGCTGGCTGGACAAGACCCTCCTGCACATCGCCGATGAGCCGGCGATCCATCATCTCGCGGACTGGCGCAAGAAGTCCGACTGGGTCCATTCATTCGCCCCTGAGATCAAGCGGATCGACGCCATCGAGGCCCCCGATTTCAAGGACTCCCTCGAAGTCTGGGTCCCGAAGCTGAACCATTACGTCAACTGGCAGGACACGTACGAGCGGGCGCGCGACGATGGAGCCGAACTGTGGTTCTACACCTGCTGCCACCCCATGAACCGTTTCCCGAACCGCTACGTGGATTTCCCGCTCATCGGCACGCGCGTCCTGCACTGGGTCAACTGGCGCTATGACCTCGTCGGTTACCTGCACTGGGGCCTGATCGCGTGGAGCCACGATCCCTTCGAGTCAGCCCACCGCGGGAACCTGCCCCCCGGCGATGCGTGGATTGTCTACCCGGGGAAGGAAGGACCGATGGACTCGATCCGCTGGGAGGCGTTGCGGGACGGCATCGAGGACTACGAGTACCTGTGGCTGCTCACATCGACTGCGGAGGAGGTCAAAGCCAGGCTCGGAGATGCGGCAGCGGATTTCAACCCGCGCCAGTACTCCGACGAACTGTGCTATGAGGTCGTCCCCAACGTACTCGATTACACCCGCGACGCCGACACGCTGCGCGACATGCGCCGCCGCGTGGCCGAGGACATCGTGACACTCACCGAGGGGCCGGCGCTGCTCGTCTGGACCGACCCGCCGACGAGCCGTTCAGTCGCGGGGCCGCCGGGATGCGCGGTCCTCTACGTCGCAGCAGAGCCCGGCACATCGATCACCGTCGACGGGAAGGAAGTCGCGCTGGATGATCGGGGCTTCTACGGTCAGCACATCATGATGGGGATCGGGACGAAGGAGTTGCGCGTCACGGCGACCCGTGATGGGAAGACGAAGGCCGTAAGCCGGGTTCTGCACGGGATCAACTAATCAACACAGGGGGGCCACCAGGCCCCCCTCATCACACCCTCAGTACGTCAGCACATGCCGGCCTTCCTTCAGGTACGATGTGAGGGGCTCCCCCATCCCCTTAACGTCGACCCCAAGGTTGGAGAGAGTGCCGGACACCCCGAAGTGATCGCTGCATGACTTGCAGGCTTCCACAACCACGCCGGCCTCGATCATCGTCGTGACGTGCTCCTGCAGCTCAATGTCATTGGCCAGCAGCTTGCTTGAGGAGCCCCACACGATCAGCGTAACGTCATCCCACCAGCCCCGCAGCTTGGAGTTCAGCCCGTACATGAACGCCGAGTATAGTGCGACGTCTCGGTCTCCCGTGGCCCACAGAATCACCAGCGAATCACGTTGCTCTTCCACTCGATCGACCTCCTGTGGTGTCCAGCATGGGTATTGCCGGCTTCCTTCACCCGTGACAGGGGCGTATCCTCCCATCAGATGCCATCGCGGACCCCGGAGGAGGAATCCCGCGGGCCGCCGCGAAGGGGCTCCCGCGTGTTGTAGATTGTGTTGAGGACGTCACGTAGTTGGCTGCGGGTCCGTCCCAGTGTGCTAGGTGAAACTCCGTGGGGCCCCGCCGATTGTGCGCCATCGGCACCCCACGGCTAGTCTGTACTCTTCAGCAAGCCTTGTCTGAACCACCATCCGTCTTCGCCCAAAGGAAGCCCAAACCCATGGGTACCCTCGCCCACTTCGACTGCCATTGCCATCTCGGACGCCATCTGCTGATGAAGGAGAGCTGGCCGGAGACTGCGGACGAACTCCTGGCCGCGATGGACCACTTCGGTATCGCGGAGGCCCTCGTCATCGACCCATTGGCCATGGGGGGCGACCCCGTGACGGGCAACCAGCAGATCGTCGAGCGCACGCGCGACTACCCGCGCCTGCATCCGGCCTGGGTGGGACTTACCACCCACAGCCGCGAGACGCCGCCCCCAAATGAGATGGTCGCGCAGATGCGTGAACTCGGCGTCGGGGCGCTCTATCTGTTCTACGGCCAGTTCGCGGTATCGCTCGCCGACTGGGCGATCGATGACCTGCTCGCGGCTCTCGAAGCCGCTCGTGTCCCGCTGTTCCTGTGCCCGAATCCGGTCCGCGACCCCGCTGTCGATCAGACGGACTGGGATAGCGTTGTGCGCATCGGCCGGGACTTCCCCGAGCTTCCCGTAGTAGTGACCGAGAACCGCATCTACGGCGGCCAGCGCTACATGTACGAGGGCCTGGCGGCCTGCCCCAATCTCAGGGTCGACCTGACCGGCATCTGGCTGCACAAGCGGATCGAATTCATCTGCAAACAGTTCGGGGCCGACCGCCTGGTGTGGAGTTCGCGCATGCCCGCTCGAACGCCCGGCGCGTCGAAGATGCAGCTTGACTACTCGGATCTCTCGCCGGATGAACTCGCCGCCATTGCCGGCGGCAATATGCGCGATCTGCTGTCGTGGAACGCGAACATCGAGTTCACCACCGACGTTGCCTACTCGGAGCCCGTGGACGACCTCCACCGGATCGTCCGCGAGCGCTTGCCCTTGCGGGACGAGACCTTCTACGACTGCCACGGTCACATCGGATGGGGCAGCAACCGCCACGTGATCCAGGACAAGCCCGAGGACATCGTCGCCGAGATGGACAAGCTCGGTGTCCGCTCCATCTGCGTGTTCTCCTTCGCCGGCTCCCAGCCGGACGAAGTCTACGGCAACAACGAGTGCGCCAAGCTCATCCAGGCTTACCCGGACCGGTTCGTGGGGTTCACGATGGTCAATCCACACCGAGGCGCGGAGGCGATGCTGGAGGAACTCGAGCGCGGTTTGACCCTCGGCATGCAGGGGATCAAGTTCGCCACCAGCTTCCAGGGCTATCCCGATGACGGCCCGCTGGTGGATGTCGCGTGCAAGTTCGCCGACGACCACGGCCAGTTCGTCCTGCACCACAACTGGGGCTCCGCGCAGCAGATGCGCCGCCTCTGCGAGACCTACCCCAATACGCTGTTCATCAGCGGGCATTCCGCGGCCCACTACGTCGAGGTCGCCCGCGACTGCCCCAATCTGTACATCTGCTCGTGTCCCTTCCACGGCTGGGGCCAGACGGAGGCGTACGTCGAGATGTACGGCGCCGACCGGATCCTGTTTGGCTCCGACCTCATGGACCTCCCGATTGCGTGGGGCCTCGGGCCGATCCTGTACGCGCGGATAACTGGGCTGGTCGTAGGCTCAGCGGAGCACGTACGCTTGCACATCGGCGGACGGCTCCAACTCAATCGTCTGTGCCTTCATCGCCTGGGGCTTCAGTAGTTCGCCACCGGCGGCGCGGGGCACCATCATCAGTTCCGTGTCCGGGTCGATGCCGAGCAACCGGGCCAGATCGATTTTGAGCGCCTGCACTCCGCGATCAGCCGGTACGTCCTTGAGCGCGCGGTCGTTGAACATCGGGTATCGCTCCCCCGGGATGCTCTCCCACGGTCCCAGGTCGCCGCACGGGATCACTGTCGTCTCGTCGCCCCGCGTGACCAGCACCGCCCCATCGACCGTGATCGCACCTTCGGTCGCCGGCTTGTCCCCGGAGTTCAGGTAGGTGTAGCGGGGGCACTGGACGTAGTCGACGCGCCGGCCATCCACCAATGCGCTGTAAGCGAGAAGCGTATCCGGCTTGTGGATCACCCAGCCGTAGGGCGGCAGTTCGAAGTCGCGCCCGTCGACCGATACAAGCCACGTCTTCTCCGAGTGGTAGTTCACATGCAGGACCTGACCGCCTTGGTACGTCACTCGTAGCTTCCCGTCATCCCGTGCCCCGCTGCGCAGGGCATCGCTGGTGGATACGAACTCGCCCGCCGGGTCGGAGTACCACGCGATGTCCGCCACGGTGTCCGGCAGGTAGTCCTCCTGCGGCCCTGACAGCAGAGCGTAGTAGCTGATGATCCGGGACAGGCGCGGATGGTATCCGTAGCCGATCATCGCCGAATGCCCGTGGGCCAGCGTGGCCGCGACATACTGGTAGAAGGGCTGGTGGCTGGTGCCGGTGCAGGGGTCCTTGTAGTACTCCGCGAGGGCCTCCGTGCCGAAGAAGCACGTGGGCGAGTAACCCATCGCGGTGCCGATCTGCTTCGGGTGGATCCGGAGCAGATCGAAGTCAGGCAGCAGGGGCTTCTTGTCAGGCTTCCTGACATCCACCCACTGGGCATAGTCCATGTCCGCAATACCCGCGTACATCCAACGGCAGATCCCCTCGCTGCATAGCGCGTGCTGCTGGGCGTGCACCTCGGCCATTGCCGCGCCATTTGCGAGGACGGATTCCCGCCCCATGCCTGCCCCCGGAACGCCAGCCTCGAAGTCGTAGGCGCCGGCGCCCACATTCGTGTGAACGTCCAGGTACACGCAGTCCGTCGGGTAGCGGGACCGGATATTCTCCCCCACTTCGCGCGCAAGAGGCCGCATCGCATTGGGCTTCGGGCGGTAGTGCCCGTACCAGCCATCCCGCAGGCTTCCGTTGCTGTTCAGAGATACCTTGTTCTCGTCCCAGTACTCGTTGAACGGAGCGAAGCACGTGTAGTTGACAAGCATTCCCCAGTCATACCCCAGAGACTTGATCTCTGCGCGGTAGTTCGCCACATCGGCCTCGGTCAGGTCTGGGCGTGGCCGCCAGCGTGCGCCGAACCCCTCGCCCACCTTCGTCCACCAGATTCCCGCGAAATGGATCGCGATCACCGAATCGACCCCGTAGCGGTTCAGCGTCCGGTAGTACTCGGGGGTGAACTGGCTGCTCATGACGTACATCGCGGGCGCAAGTTCCTCGATCCGCTCCGAGCGCGGGGTCGCGATGCTCGGCAGCGTATCGTGGATCTCCGGCGAAACAGTCACGAGGATGCGTTCGGCGAGGTCGTTCCGCGTCCCGTCAGTCAGACGCTCGTACACCGTCTTGCCCGCGATGCACAGGCCGTCGTCGCCTGCTTCATCCTGAGCGGCCCCGGTATCGATGGTGCTCGAACTCGAGTGGTACCAGTCGGGCAGCACCGTGCAGAAAACTCCCTCACCCATCGCGATACGTGGCGAGGGAACTCGGTAGAGAACCAGATAGGGGACCTCGATGCCCCGCAGGCCCGGAAGCCCCCGCACCTTCCCAAAGTTGAGCTCCTCCGCCTGTCCACCGGAGCATGACACATCAACCATCAGTGTCCGCCCGCGAAGCCCGTACTGCACCTCGTACTCGGCCTGCACATTCTCGGCGTCGAAGGCCCAGCGCGTGGACAGGATACCTCCGTCGAGGTCCGCTCCGAGGAGCGTCGTGTTCGATCCGTTCGCTCGCACAGGCCCGGTCCTCGTGGCGAACACGATTCCGGCTCCGGCCATCGGCTGGAAGGCCGCGCCACCGTCCACGTGGGCCACGATATCCGCAAAGCCCCCGTCGCCGGGCCGCACTGCGTAGCTCACTACGCCGTCGGGCGAGACTGATGTGAAGACGAAGGCGTCGCCCTGACGTTCGGCTCGCGTCTCGCAGCCTTCCGGGGCAGGCGGGAGCATGTTGTCAGGGCTCGTGGGGAACGGCGGATCGGTGGCGCGGGAGATGCTCGCGAAGGGCGTCCGCTCGCGCTTGAAGAACGCCAGCGATTCCAGATTCAGAGCCATCGGCTTCGCGGTCTTGCCCGCCGACAGTGTCAGGCTCTCAAAGTACAGCGGGGGCGCGAGACGCCTGCTCGTGTCGCCCGCAAGGAGCCCCTGGCGAAGCTCCCAGTACCTGCCGCGAAGCTGTCCGCAAGGCAGGTCCACATGACGGTCCTTCGAATCGACGATGGTCACCAGCATCTCCACCGGCGAACTCCCCCGCCACGTGTGGTCGCTGTACACCCAGGCATTCACCGCAGTCGTGCCGTCAGGGATACGGATGGGCTCCGGCGGCGTCAGATTCAGCACGAAGCTGCTGCACTCAGGGACCGATACGCGAGCCGTCTGCTTCCGCCAGATGCGGCGCGTCCGGGTCGCGGATATCTTGATCTCGGCATCACCGGCCGCTGTAGCCTTCCAGCCGCCCAATTCCTCGAAGGAAACCTGCGCCGGGGGCTGCTCGGATCGCGCGGCCCACGCGATCTCGTACGGCATCTCGCCGGCTTGCTCACCGGCAGGCGGGGTCACGTCTATCGGCACGGCCTGCGGCGCTTGCCCTCCTGAGAGCGCCTGATCGCGAAGTCCCCGGACCACGTCAACGGGCATCGCGCCGACCTCAAGCCGTCGCACTGCCAGCGGCGCATCGGCCTTCAGAACCGCTGGAATGGTGGGCTGGGCGTACTGCATCCGCAGCACGAACTCCTGGCCCGGCCGCACGTAGTCGCCGATGTCCAGCAGGAAAGTCGAATCCTCTCCCGTGCCTGCCGTGTCCGTGTCGTAGTCGCCTGCGAACATGGTCATCCACGCGTGGTGGGTCTGGCTGTACCAGGAGAAGTGGTACTTGCCGTCGGCGAAATCGAAGAAGGGGGCCTTGTTGAGCAGCCGAGGCCGCGCGAAGCTCTCCCCGACCCACTCGTCATCGATCAACAGGCGCAGCAGCCAGTTGCACCCTCCGCCCTGGCCTCCCGCCACATGCACGCGCGCCTGGAGCCGCAGCACGACGCGCTGGCCGGGCTGTCCGGGCGCGGTGACCGTCGTGCTCCAGTCATCATTCGGGCGCACCAGCACCTCCTCGTCCTGGATCATCTCACCACCCGGCAAGGGTCCGGTCTGGGCACAGGCTGCGACTGCCACCAGGCAGAAGACATAACCGGGCAGGGCCGACATCATCGCTCGCGGCATGTTGAAGTCACTCTCCTCGCGGCCGGCTGCGCTGACCGGCCACGCGTGGTCGTCATCCGTTGAGGGATTTCTCCCTCTCACCCGCAGTCGCCTGCCCAGGGGGCGCCC
>JALGSS010001145.1 GCA_029821745.1 Candidatus Zipacnadia bacterium | reverse complement strand
CACGAGCCGCCTGTCTGCGCGCATCTTCGCGCCATCTCCCTGCGTCTCAACAGTCACGGAGCGGGTCTCATCCATGGTCGGGGTCTCGCTCATACAGCACAAGTGAACCCAACCGGTCTTCCAGCACCTGGCGGTACCTGTCCCCCATGGCCTCGTCCAGTTCCTCCCTGGAGAGCCGCGCGCCGCCGAGTCGCACAGGCTGCATCGCGATGTAGGCCGGCGGATTGAGCCGCAAGGTCCGCAGCAGGTCTCGCCGGTGGCGCTCGACCGGTGTGAAGATCACGTTGAAGGCCCGGTGGGCCGGAACGCGATCGGCATACACGTAAATGTGCGAGTCCAGGTCGGCCACGTAGATGCGCTCGTTCGGAGATGTGTGGTCTCGGATGTACGCGGCCGCAATCTCGTTGTCATCCAGTTGACTACTCGCCCGCACCGCGGATCGGATCACCCGCGAGTACCGAGGCCACTGCAAGGCGCCGACCGCCAGGAAAACCACCACCAACGCCGCGACCGCGACGGCCCCCATCGACCCGAGCAGGCACGCAACGGGAAGCGGCTGCAGCAACTGGTTCGCCGCGAACCTGAGTGCGCCCACAGCCGCCAGCATGCACAGCGCGAACCAGACCGAAAGCAGCGTACGGGCGGGGCGGGGCCAGTCTCGCGCGCCAAGCAGCAGCACCCAGGCCGACGCGAGGATGAAGGGCGCAGCGGGTGCCAGGAACTTCACAGCCTCCTTGAGCCAGATGTGCTGCCCGCCGGCAACCCGTATACCCGTATCGTCGGCCCACTCAGCACGATCCCGACCACGCCATCGAGCAGCGCAGCGAGATGCCCCTGGGCCGCGAAGTAGGCCACGCACAAGGCAACGGGTGCCGCGAGGCCCACGCAGATCAGCGCAATCCGCCGGAACCGGTGTCGGGGCGCCAACAACGCACCCAACACCATCGCCGCGAGGGCGGCGACCGCCACTTGCTTGAACAAAAGCGCAAAGCCCGCGCACAATCCCGCGAGCACTGCGCGGCGAGCCCAGCCGGATTCATCGCGACAACTCAGGTAGCACAACCACACCGCCCCGAAGCTCAGGGGCAGCATGAACGCCTCTGAGGTATGCCGCCGCCGACAACCCGGCGAAGGCCAGTCCGCCAACCACGCCGGCAGCGCGCGAGTGGAAATGTGCGCCCGCCACGCCGATCAGCAGGGCGGTCAGGGCTGCGCAGAGAGCGGCAATCGCGCGGGGAGCGGAGAAAGGGGAGTCTATTGCCTTGATGCACAGGCCGTAGACGAGGTAGACGCCCGGGGGCTTGTTCTCCAGCGCGTCGACGTAGGGCATCCCACCGTGGACATTGCCCACTGTGGCGAAGATGGCCTCGTCACAGGACGGGACCAGCCAGAGCGCGGGCACGCGGACGAGCAACGCGGCCAGAACGAGAGCCACGGTCGCGCCCGTCCCCAGTGTTCGACCGTGGGCCGGAGGCATGCGGCGGACCCGCTCTGCCTCGTCCCGCGGGTCACCCAGGCCGACGCCGGACGAATCGTGCATGCACGCGCTCCTCGACTGGATCAGAGAAAGGATGCTGCCCAAAGAGAACTGTCGGGGGCGACGATCGCTCGCCGCCCACAGGTGAGCATTCTGCAAATGCACTGCATATCGTGCAATGGCCCGCCCACGGCTCGCTCACTGAACGCTTGTCCGCCAGGCTTTCTCATACGAGGTGCGATCTACGCTCTTCACGTGGAAGTCGCCGAACAGCATGTTCCACCGGCGCGCGTTGTAGCCGCTCCCGCCATGCCACTTGCCGTGCCCGTCGAACATCAGATTCAGCCAGACCGGGTCGGGCAAGCTATCGGGCATGGCCAGACGGAAAGCCACCTCGGTTCGCCACATATAGCTGGTGTTGTAGGCATCATAGGCCGTCGGTTGCCCGTTGAGCGGAATCCCGGAATCCTCCAGGACGCTGAAACCGGTGTCAGACGGGCATTGCCAGATCTGGTGGTTCTTCACGTAGGGATCGAGCACATCCCACAGGAAGGGCATCCCGGGGATCCACGACTGCCATAGTGGGAAGCTGCTCCATATTTGCGGACAGAACCGGTCGGCGGGATCCACACCCCACGGGAAGTGCCCGTCGTAGTCAGAGCAGTACATCGCCATGGCCAGTCCGATCTGCTTCAGGTTCGAAATGCACGCAGTCGAACGTGCCTTCTCCCGCGCCCTCGCGAACACTGGGAAGAGAATGGCCGCCAGGACAGCGATGATGGCGATGACGACCAGCAACTCGATGAGCGTGAATCCCCCGCGAGCGCGCATCCTAAGGTCGGCCTCCTCTCGGGCAGACAATGGACTGAGTATAGCATATCGAGGCCCACGACAGACAAGCGCGCACTCCGAGCACGTGCGTGCGGAACTCAGAAGTCGAAGGACGCCTGCCCCATCGATCTCAGGGGCTCGAAACTCATCCGATGCACGGGGCTGGGGCCCAGCTTGGCCAGCGCTTCGCGGTGCCCGGCGCTCGCGTAGCCCTTGCTCTGCGCGAACCCATAGCCGGGGTACAACTGGTCCAGGCGCCCCATGACGCGATCTCGGTACACTTTCGCCAGAATCGACGCAGCAGCGATCGAGTAGGAGGCGCTGTCTCC
>JALGSS010000226.1 GCA_029821745.1 Candidatus Zipacnadia bacterium | reverse complement strand
ATGAGGTCGGCCCGCTGATAGGCAGCGCGCTCCATGCGCCACAGAATCCGGGCGGCGGGACTGCCGGGCTTGAGCAGTCCGCGATCCTCGACTGCGGTCTCATACAGCGACAGGAATGCGTCCAGTACCACGGGTCTGCCTCGCGCGAGGCGTTTCGCCAGCCCTACCTCGAAGTGCCCCATGTAGCCTATAACGACCGCGTCATGCCCGGGTGTCTGCTTGTACGACGCCCGGAGACTGCGGCGCGCCGCGAGATACCGCAGGCCAGTGCCCACCTTGGCCGCGAACCCAACCACTTGGGACTTGTCCTTGGTCCGCCAAACGGGCGAATGGCATTCGACGACCTCCCCCCCGGCAAGGCGGACTCCGTGCTGGAGGATCTCGTTCCTGCAATAGTCCCGGTCATACGTACCGAAGTAGCAGATGCGCATATGTGAGGGATCTTCCCGTTAGCGATGCACAACGCTTCCTGTTTCTCCCTCCATACGGCAATCGCCTGCCTGCCCTCGGCAGGTGCACCGGGCTGGACATCTGCTGGACCCGAGCCGGCGCAGATTGCAGGCCTCCATCCTGCGCTCTGCCTGTGGCTCACCGGCCCCACCTGAAGGTCTTCCCGAGAGCAACGTAGAATGCTGCCGTGTCGACTGAATTGGGCACCGATGGGGTCCCCCAGGCCCAGGAAGCCCACAGAGCCGAGAAACCACGGAAGACCGAGGAGCATAAAAATGGACCCAGTACGAGTTGGCGTCGTCGGATGCGGGGTCATCGGCCCGACCCATATGGCCGCCGCGCAGGAATCTTCGCTGATCGATCTGGTCGCCGTCGCCGACCTCATTGAGGAGCGCGCGACATCGGCCGCCGAGAAGTTCGGCGCGGCGAAGGTGTACACAGACGGCACGGACCTCATCGCCGACCCAGACGTCGAGCTAGTGGTGCTGGCGTTCCCGGCAGAGACGCGCACTGCGCTGGGACTGTTGGCCCTGAACTCCGGCAAGCACCTGCTGACGGAGAAGCCGGTGGCCATGAACAGAGGAGAGGTCAGGCAACTGATGGCCGCCCAGGGCGATCTTTACGCGGCGACCTGCTGTTGCCGGTTCCGCTTCATGGAGAGCGCCCAGGCGGCGACGGAATTCATCGCCACGGGAGCACTCGGAGAGTTGAGGAACGTGTACTGCCGCGAATTGCGGGCCGCGGGGCCGATGCCGACGGGGGAACCGGTTGAGTGGCGACTGAAGAAGCAGCGCAACGGCGGAGGCATCCTGATGAACTGGGGATGCTACGACTTGGATTACCTGCTCGGCCTCTGCGGCTGGTCTTTGAAGCCCCTCACTGTCTTCGGCCAGACCTGGACATGCCCGCCTCAGTTCGAGTCCCATATTGCGGAGGGCGCCGACGCAGAGACCTACTACACGGCTCTGATTCGGTGCGAAGACGGCACGATCATCAACGTCGAGCGCGGCGAGTACATGGCGACGGCCGCCGAGGCGGCGTGGCAGATCATCGGCACACGAGGTTCCCTGCAGCTCCACATGCTCCCGGGGCAGGACAAGCAGATTGTCTTCAACGATACAAGCACGGAGACGGGCGTGGAGTCGCGCGTGATCTGGGAAGGCGATGACGGCAAGGCCACCACGGCGCCCGTCACGAACATGGCTGAAGCAATCCGGCAGGGAAGCTCTCCGGCCACGCCACTTGAGCACGCGCTGGTGGTCCAGCAGATCAGTGACGCAATCTACGCGTCGGCAGAAGGCGGCACGTCCGTGACCTTGGAGTGAGGAGCAGATCATGGCGGTCAAGCCAGACCCCTCGAGATCCGTTGTGGGCGTCGTCGTCAAGTTCCCGGAACTGGCCTACTTCCTGGACGAAGCGGAGGCACGTGGCTTCACCATGCCGCTCACGAGCACGCTGCACGAGTTCTGCGACGAGGGCGAGAAGACATTCCTCGACAACATGGGGCACGTCACGGTGTCATTTTGGCAAGAACTCATGGAACGTGGAACTCGTGGCGCTCACGAGTGTTGAATCACGCGTAGTATCCTGGGCAAGGGCGCAGGGCTGGCCTCAATCCCGGAAATGCTGTATACTGCGGCGCATTCAGTTAGGGAGGTTGCAGGCCCTCGGGCGGCGCGCAGCCGTGATCCGAGGGTCCCGTTGATGAAGCGAGTTCTTCTCCTCATGGCCCTGGCTCTGTTGGTGGTCGGGGCGATTTTTGTGCGCGGTCGAGCGAGGCCGCTGGCCCCCGTGGACGGCGAAATCCGGGACCTTGTCGCGACGTCTCACGGCGTCTTCTGGATCTCGGCACCCGACGAGCCGGGCAGTTCGCCGGCGACCGTCTGGTGTGTACCGACGGGTGCTCACAGGCCCGTGGCCGTGCTTCGTGCCTACGACGTGCGATCGATCTTCGTCACTGGTGCCACGCTATACGCACTGGCAGAGTCGGGACCCGAGCTCGACAGCGGCGAACTGGTCGTCCGGGAGCTGGCGACCGGACAGGAGAAGCGACATGGCGGCCTGCATGCCCCCCAGGGCTTGTGGGTTGATCCCTCGGCCACGTACTGGACAGAGGCCCGCTCCGAGCGTGCTCCCGCGATCGTCCATATCCCTATCATCCGCCCGATCCACGCTCTCCGCAAGACGACATCCGACCCATCACAGGCAACGCTGGTGGCCCTCATGGAAGGTTCCAAAGCGCACTTCACGGGGACTTTTCTTGGGCGTCGCGAGGAGAAGCTCTACTGGACGGAACAGATCGGCACGGAGTTCTCACAAGGCGCCGCGTACGTCCGGCGCGAGGGACCTCCGTCAGGCGACATAGAGACGCTTTCCCGCGAGAGAGGCCCGAACTTCGCGCTGCTCAACGGCGACGATCTCTTCTGGACGGCCTACTCACACGAAATGGCGATCCCCAGCGCAGGCCGCATCGTCTATCGCCTGAATCTGGCTCACGGCGGGTCGGCCAAGATCACGGATTGGCTATCGGCCAGTGGCGCACTGACCACCGATGGGGACACCGTCTACTTCGTCGGCGGAGACTGGGTATGGGCTCTCCCATCTAAGCTGGACGAGCCGACCCCGGTGCAGCACTTCGCGGCCAACAGACCGGGCACCGTGGATACCTTCAACAGCAACGTCTATGGCCGAGACACATGGGACGAAGAACCGCACATCGTCCGCAGGCCGCTTTCGTGGCGAGGGGTTCTCACTGCAGCGCTGCAGTTTGGCTCAACAGACGTGGCTCCTGATACGTCGTCACTCGGCGGTGAGGCCCTGTGAAGAACCAGGTGTCTCCCGCAATGGCCGTCATCGCCGTTGTGCTGACCTTCAGCCTCGTTTTCACCGCCTACTGGAAGGGCTTGCTTGGGCTCGGGAAGACCGAAGAACCTGGGCCGATGATGGGCGGCGGCGGCGGGATGCCACCTCCGCCGATCGTAGGCCTACCGACCGTCTCGACGACGACTCTCTCAGGTGCGGCGCCGCAGACCACGGGATCCGGTGATGGTGACTACAAGGACGCTGCTGCAGCGGAATCCCGCTTCGACGGACCGTCGGCGATAGCAGTGGGGCCCGGTGGCAGCATCTTCGTCACCGATGCACGCAATCACCGCATCCGAATCGTGGCGACCGACGGTACGAGCTCAACTGCAGCAGGTGCAGGTCCGTCCTCTGCCACCTTGGGGGCCTTTGCCGATGGCCCAGCGAAGGACGCGCGGCTGTGGAATCCGTCCGGCGTCACAGTGACACCTGACGGTGCCGTGTGGTTCACAGACACAGGTAACCATCGCGTCCGACGTCTGCGCGGTGGCACAGTCAGAACAGTGGCCGGCGGCGACACGCCCCGCGACCGGCTCGGGCTGCAGGACGGTGGGTTCGCGGACGGTGGAGGGACGCAAGCCCGGTTCAGATACCCCACCGGCATTGCGAGCTTAGCCGATGGCTCCGTCCTGGTGGTAGACACGGGGAACTGCCGCCTGCGCAAGGTCGCACCGGATGGCACAACCACCACAGTGGCTGATCTCGCGAAGGTCAAGGCCCAGTCACCTTGCGGCGTAGCAGTACTCCCTGATGGCACGGCGCTCGTGGTCGACCCGGCCGCAGAGGCCATCTTCAGCGTGGCCCCCACGGGGGAAGTGGCGCTGCTGCCCGGCATCAACAAGGACGCCCCCATCTGGAGACGCCCAACCGGGATAGCGGCGAACGCCGAGGGCACGGTATACGTTGCCGATACCGGAAGCCATTGCATCATGCGACTAGTCCCTGGTGGGGCGCCCCAAAACATCGCCGGGATGGTCGAGATCGACAACCCCGGGCCGGGGTACGCGAACGGCACAGGCGACATGTCTACGTTCGCCGCCCCGTGTGGCATCGCCATCGCTGGTGCCGGCACGCTCTACATCGCTGACTACGGGAATAACTGCGTTCGGAAGGTGGTCCTGGGACCGGGCACATAGCGTCGAGGGCCCCCGGCATCGTCGGGAGGCGCTGGTCGAACTGCCGGAACCTGAACCAGAGCTCGTCAGGAGGTGCCGCAACTGCGCATCGAAGTCGATAAGCTGTCCAAAACCTACGAGGGTGGCATCAAGGCACTCCAACCGTTGGACCTGACGATCACCGACGGTGTGTACGCCCTGCTTGGCCCCAATGGATCAGGCAAGACCACTTTCATGCGCACTTTGGCGACTCTATTGGAGCCGACCTCCGGCACAGCCCGGGTGGAAGGGCTGGACATCCGGCACAATCGCCTCGAAGTGCGGCGTCTGCTGGGGTACCTGCCGCAGGATTTCGGCTTCTACCCCACATTGACTGTCGAGGAGCAGTTGGACTACATGGCCCTCCTCTGCGACCTGGGAAGCGCGAAGGACCGCAAGGAGGCAGTCGACCGCTGTCTTAGCGAGGTCAATATGGCGCAGTACGCAGATCGCAAGGTCGGCGGCTTGTCCGGCGGGATGCGCCAGCGATTGGGGATCGCGCAAGCGCTCCTCAATAGCCCGCGACTGCTGATTATCGACGAGCCCACCGCCGGGCTGGACCCTGAAGAACGCATCCGGATCCGCAGCCTGCTGGCAGAGCTCGGAGGGGACCGTATCGTCATCCTCTCCACGCACATCGTGGCCGACGTTGAGGCCACGGCCGACAACGTCTGCGTCTTGCGCTTCGGTGTGAACCTGTTCACGGGCACGACGGAGGAACTCATCGAACGGGTCCGCGGGAAGGTCTGGATGGTAGACGTCGACCCGGCGGAACTGCGCACAATCAAGGACAAGTACCGCTTCACCGGCGTCTACCGCACAGCCACAGGCATGCAGATTCGCCTCCTGGCCGACCATGTGGACCATGCGAGCGCCGTGCCGGCTGAGCCCAACCTCGAGGACGGCTACATCGGGGAGGTGGAGCGGGCGCGTGCTCTTGCGGCTGAAGAATAGGATTCTTCCACTGGCCCTGTACGAGATGGTGCTGGGACTGCGTGGGGGAGCCGGGCTCACCGCGATCGTGATCTGCTGCGGAGCGGGCCTGCTTGTCGGCGCAGCGAACGGCATCACTCCGTCCGAGGTCAGCTACAAGGTTGGACGTCTCAGCGCCATCATGCTCGGGTTTCTCGCGCTGCCTCTTGTCGCGGGTGCCGCTAGGCGAGACGCGCTGACGCTTGCTTCGGACCCCATCCAGTCGCGTCCCCAGCAGGCGCACGAGTTGCTGCTGGCTCGCTGGTTCGGCAACTACGCCTTCCTGCTGGCGCTGCTCCTCGCCATGGCAATCTGTGCATTCGGCGCGCAGGCCATTCTGGCCGGCCCCGTGAGCGATGGAGCTGGCCCCCGGATATCGGTGCGCGCATTCACAGACGCGATGCTTGCGGGGGCCATGCCGCTGATGTTCCTGTGCGCCTTGGCCTATTGTGCGGGCGAGTTGCTCCAGAATGTGCTGTCGGCCGCGATTATCGGTCTGTACTGGATTCTGGTGCTGTTGGGCCGTGACTACCTCTCGCGCATTTTCGACTTCTCACTGTCGCAGAATGCGGGGGCGTACATCCTGCTTTCCGCAGGCGTCGTGCTGGCGGCGATGGCTGTGGCACGCTATCGACAGGGCTTGGCGGGCGCAAAGAAGCTGAACGTGCCTATCCTCTCTGCGGCGTGCTTGGTCGCAGGACTTATCACCGCTTCGCATTTCGTCCACACGCGACATGACCCGCCGCTCAAGGCGCACCCACTGGCCATCACCGTGGCGAGCCAAAGCATCCGGACCAACAGGCTACCAGGCTTCTGGCTGCAGGACCAATACGACCGGCGTATTGGCCTGCACGACTATGAACGGAAACTGCTCGTAGTCGGCTTCTGGTCCCCGGCCGTGCCCGAATCTGTTGAGCTTCTCGCCACACTTGAGCGGACCAACGAGAAGTACTCGGAGCGCGGCGTGCAGGTCGTAGGCGTCTGTCTTGCTGACGACTGGCGCATCGGCGGTCGTTTCGCACGCCAGCGCGGCTATAGTTTCCCGGTCGTGACGGACACGGGGACCCACTGGGCGGAAGACATCCAGACTGCGTCCCCTCTGGCCGAGGCATACGAGGTCTCCTCGCTGCCGGTCGCGTTCATCGCCGATGGTGAGCGCAACGTGGCGGGCCGGATCGAGGGCACGCCACAGGGGCAGTGGCCCGCGATTGACATCAAGCTGACCGAAATGCTCAGTAACCAGTGAACGCTGGACTCTGTGGTCCCGGCCATGTGCGGATGCGCAAGCACAGGCCAGAGACCCACGCCCGTTGGGCCCGAACTCAATCCATGTTTGATAACGCACGCGTCCTTTTCCGATACAACTCACGCGTATTGCTGGCCAACAGCTACTGGCTACTCATCGCCCCCTGGTGGCCAGCCAGCTTGTCGTGTTCTGGCACATGGCCATCGCCACCTTGGTGACCGCCTCCACAGTCGCGAAGACATGCGAGTTGGTCATCCCGATACTCGCGGCCTTTTTGTGCGCTCACGTTGTCGCCCCGGAGCATCGCAATCGCGTCGACGAACTCACGTTCGCTCGGCCAGTACCCTTCGCGCGGACAATCGTCTTGCGCATGCTGGCGCTCTACGCCATCGTCGCGATACTGGCTGTCGTGATGCTCGCCGTATATGACCTGGGGCTGAAGATCGACTTCCGACTCACGCGCGTTCTGCTGGCCGGCATTCCCTCGACTCTCTTCCTGTCGGCTCTTAGTCTTGCCTTTGCAACGGCGTGGCGCAGTTCGGCTGCGGGGATCGCGGTCGCTTTGCTGTACTGGGTGGGTGATGCGTGGCGCGGCAACATTCTCAACCCCTTGTTCAGCCTCTATAGCTACGCCACAGCCCTCGCGGCCTCAGACGGAAGTGAGCCCCCGTCCGAAGAATGGATGCTCAGCAAGGGTGTTCTCCTCCTCCTGACCGTCGCGCTGGCGTGGTTCGTCGCCAAGACCCTCCAGCGCCCTGCATCCCCGAAGCGCTGGCGGGCCGCGCTCCGAACCGCCATCGGCACGACACTCGTGGTCAGCGTGTACCTCGTGTCGGGCGCGTGCTGGCAATTCCAGCACGCTAAGCGCATGGCAGAGGAAGACCCGGAGCACGCACGGGACGCGTATCTGGAGACCTTCGCCGGCTACGGTGCCATCCCGGCCTCGCACCTCTTCGGGCGAGCATTTGCCGAATACGTTGACTACAACCCGTCGCTGCGCGGATCGAAGGGAGTGGTTGCCGAGGCGAAGAAGACGACGATTCCCCGTCTGCGAGACGTTGCCGAACGCCATCCCGAGAGCCCATGGGCCGACGAAGCGCTGTTTGAGGTCATCCGGCTCAGCGACGTAGAGCCCACGCACGTTGAAGAGGGTCGGAAGGCGAACCGTGTCACCCTCGAGCACTGCAGGTTGTTTCTCGACCGCTATCCCACTTCTCCCTTCGCACCGTGGGTCGCCGGGCGCATGGTCGCCTTTGCCCGGTCCCTTGACGACGAGGAAACGATGATGTGGGCATACGAGCGCGTCATGAAGGTCTACGCCGGAACCGACGCATCAGCAGAGGCGGCAGCAGAGATGCGAGCCCACTACGTCGAGCGCGGCCAGATCGACAAAGCCATAGAGTGCGCCCGACTTGCCGCCGAAGCGGCCTCGTCCGACAGCAAGATCGAGGCGCTAGTGGACTTCGCCGGCTTCCTGGCAAAGCAAGGGCGGCGTGCTGAAGCCACCGAGATACTCAAGGGACTGGAAGAGGGGGTCGAGAAGACGCTCGAGGAGGCCGGGTTGAA
>JALGSS010000225.1 GCA_029821745.1 Candidatus Zipacnadia bacterium | reverse complement strand
GACGGGCTACCTACGCGGGGTTCTGTGGGCGCTACGGGAAGTCGGGGTCGGCTCGACAGGTTTCGATGCGGCGATCGTCGGCGACCTGCCCATCGGGGCCGGCGTGGCGTCTTCAGCGGCCCTCGAGGTCTCCGTGGCTCTGCTTATCTGTGAGTTCAACGGCGCTCGCATCCCACGAGAAGAGCTGGCGCTGCTGTGTCAGCGAGCCGAGAACGAGTTCGTCGGCGTCCGCTGCGGCATTCTCGACCAGTTCTCCAGCGTTTTCGGGCAGGCCGGGTCTGCCTTGCTCATCGACTGCCGAAGCCTCGATGTGAGCACGATCCCCATGGGCCGCAAGGACGCCGCGATTATCGTGTGCGACACCGCCAAGCCCCGGGGATTGATCGAGTCGGAGTACAACGCCCGGCGTAGGCAGTGCGAGCAGGCGGCGCTGTCCCTCGGGCTTGAGACATTGCGGGATGGCGACTTGTCGGACCTGGAAGGCAGCAGGACCCGCCTTGGCGACGAGCCGTATCGCCGCGCGAGACACGTGATCAGCGAGAATGGGCGGGTTCTCCGCGGCGCGGAGGCCCTCCGGCACGGCGACTTCGAGCAGGTCGGCCAACTGCTGCTGGAGGCCCATGCAAGCCTCCGGGACGACTATGGGGTGAGTTGCCCGGAGCTCGACACGATGGTTGAGATCGCGGCCGCCACCCACGGGTGCTTTGGAGCACGACTGGTCGGTGCCGGGTTTGGCGGCTGCACCGTCGCCCTCGTGGCCGCGTCGGAGGCCGATGCCTTCTGTCGGTCGGTCGAGCGGGAGTACAAGGCGCGCGTCGGGCGCGACGGGAGAACTTTCGTGACGTGGCCTTCCCAGGGCGCGGGCCTCGTGCAGCGCTGACCGGGGGCGAGGCGCCGTCATCGCCGGGTGTGCGGAGGATGCCGCTTGCCCCACCCACCACTCGGGCCATGAAACAGGGGCCTCCGGCCCGTCCGTAGAGCCTGGACGCTTCCCACCCGGACGCTCTGATCCGCTTCTTCGCCCCGCTGCAGGCACCAATGATCGCGGGGCACGCCTTTGGTTGTGCTGAGAAACATGAATTAGCCGTGGGGTGCCGATGCTGCACAATCGGCAGGGCCCCACGGATACGCTCAGGATGGCAGCACGGGCCTGCGGGGCCCCGGTCATAGAGACCGGGTACGGGTCTCGCTACCCCGCAGCTAACGAACAGAGCTCTCCAACACGACCCTTTTCTTGGCCCTCATCACCAAGCACGAGCCGCGTCGGCTTAACAGACCACGAGCGGGAGTCCTGGCGTGTATTTGAGGAAAGTCGAGCTGCGCGGGTTCAAGACCTTCGCGAACCGGACCGAGATGGAGTTCGGGCCCGGAATCACGGCTATTGTCGGGCCGAACGGCGTGGGCAAGAGCAACATCTCCGACGGCATCCTCTGGGCGCTGGGGGAACAGAGCAACAGGACTCTGCGGACCCAGGGCTCCCAGGACGTCATCTTCGCGGGCTCCGAGAAGCGCCGGCCCATCGGCATGGCCGAAGTCAACCTCACGATCGACAACTCCGACAACCAGCTTCCCGTGGACTTCAGCGAGATCGTGGTCTCCCGTCGGCTGTTCCGCTCCGGTGAGAGCGAATACCTGCTGAATCGCAGTTCGGCCCGGCTTCGCGATATCCGCGACATGCTGCTGGACACGGGCGTCGGACCGGACGCCTACTCGGTGATCGGCCAGGGCGAGATCGACGCGATCCTCAGCATTCGCTCCGAGGATCGGCGCGAGCTGCTGGAGGAAGTTGCGGGCATCCGCAAGTACCGGGTGCGACGCAATGAGGCCACCCGCAAGCTCGAAGCCACCGAAGCGAACATGACCCGCGTCGCGGACATCCTCGCGGAGCTTCGCTCGCAGCGTGAACCCCTTGAGCAGGAGGCGGAGCGGGCCCGGCAATACAAGGGCTTCGCCGAGCGCCTGCGTGACCTCGAACTGCATCTTCTCGCGGGGGACTATCAGCGCCGACGCAACCGCATCGGGAAGGTCACCAATGATCTGGAGATCACGAAGGCGGACCTCCAGGCGACCCGCAACAAGGTGTCCGAGCTTGATGCCGAGCACGAGCGCGTGCAATTTGAGCTCGCGAAGCTCAGCGATCAGGTCGACGCCTTGCGGGACCAGGCAGGCCAGTCTGAGCGGGAGCTCGACCAGGCCCGGCAGGCCCAGGCTCTCGCCCAAGAGCGCGTACGGGCCGCGAAGTCTCGCCAGGAAGACCTGGCCATCGCTCTGGAGGGCCGGCGGCGCCGCTCCGGCGAGTTGACAGGGCAGCTTGAGACTGTGGCTACGGAGCACGAAGGCATTGCGGTGGCCCGGCGTGACGCCGAAGAACAGCGCGACGAGGCTGAGGAGCAGCTCAGGCTTAAGGGCGAGGAGTTCCAGGCCAAGTCCGCCGCGATCCGAGAGTTGGAGCAGTCCCAGGCGGAGGTGCTCAAGCGGGCCTCCGCGCTCGAGAACGAGTCCCTGGCGCTGCGGAGCCTGGAGAACGATCTGGCCGAGAGAGCCGAGCGTCTCTCGGGCCAGTCGGAGAGCCTCGCCCAGCGCGAACTGCAGCTCCAGGAGGCCCTCGTGGGAGCGACGGCGCGCCGGGAGGAGCTCGCGGCCACGCTCGAGCAGAAGGCCGACGACCTGCAGAGCTTGCGCGACGGCCTCGCCCGGGCCAACCGCACGCTGCAGGAGCACCGCCAGAAGTGCAATATCTTCTCAGGCGCGGTCACAGCCGCCGAAGCCCAGCAGCAGTTGCTCAGCGAACTGGAGCGGTCGCGCGAGGGTTTCAGCGACGGCGTGAAAGCGGCCCTGCAAGCCGCCGACGACGGACAGATCGCCGGGGTGCACGGAATCGTGGCCGACCTGCTCGCCGTGCCTGCTCGGTTTGAGCGTGCCATCGAGGCGGCCCTTGGGGAAACTCTCCAGTGGGTCGTTGTCGACACCGAAGAACAGGCGACCATAGCCGCTCAGTTCGTCCGAGACACCGACGCCGGGCGCGTGACCTTCCTGCCCTTGTCCGGCCTTCCAACCACGACCACGCCGCCCCTCGGGGAGCAAGTGGCGGGCCCGGGGGTTGTGGGCTCCGCCCTGAAGAACGTTCGCGTGCAGCGCGAGTACGAGAAGGTCTTCGAACGCCTGCTGGATCAGACTGTCATCGTCCGCGATCTGGAAATCGCGCTGACGGCCCGGCAGCGTCTCCGCTCGCGGGTCCGCTTCGTGACCCTCGCGGGCGAGATTGTCCACCCGGACGGCGCGATCACCGCCGGGGGCGAGGAGGGCGCGGGCGCCCAGGCCTTTGTGCGCCGCCGGGAGCTCGAGGCGCTGTCGGCCGAGCTGGAGATCATGCGCACGTCCCTCGCGGAGATGTGGCGGCGCGAGGAGAACCTCGACCAATGGAGCGGCCAAGTCGCCGACCAGATTCATGATGTCGAGGCGGAGCTGTCCAAGCTCCGGTCCTCCCAGGCTGCGGCGGAATCCGACGCGGTCCATCTCGCCGACCAGCAGAAGGCCGCCCGCCAGGCGGGCCTTGAGCTCTCCGAGGAGGCCGAGACGCTCAATGAGCGTCTCACGAAGGCTCGCCGGCGGCGCGAAGAGGCCGAGACACAGGGGGAGGCCCTCCGCGCCCAGGCCGAGGAGCTCGGCGAGCGCATTGAGCGGGCCCGGGCGGAGGGCGTGAGCCAGGCGGAAGTGGAGGCGTGCCGCGCGCGTCATGTCAACGCACAGGTCAGCGCGGCAGAGCTGGCTGAGAAGCAGCGCTCGCTTGAGCACCTCAAGCAGCGGTACACCGAGGAGCTCGAGCGTGCCCGCAAGGAAGCGGCAAGCGCCGAGGAGGAGCTGCAACTGGCCCAGGAGGCCGAAGCGAAGCTCCGCGAGGAGCTCTCCGCCCCCGGCGAGGACATGGCTCTGCTCGAGGAACAGGCGAAGAGCGCCCGGGCCGCGGTTCAGCAGGGCGCTGCATCCCTGTCGGAGATGCGCGAGCGCTCGGCCGCCATCGACGCCTCCCGGAGCCGGCTTGCTCAGGTTTCTCAAGAGCAGACCGAGCGCATCCACCGCTCCGAGCTCTCCATTGCCCGCGAGGAAGCCCAGGTTGAGAACATCATCCAGCGCCTCCAGGACACCTACGGTCTCACCCCTGAGGAGGCCTTCGCGGAGCGTATCGAGGAACGCAGCGAACGCGATATCCGCCAGGAGGCCAACAGCCTGCGCGAGGAGATCCGGCAGCTTGGCCCCGTGAACATCAGCGCGATCGATGAGTGCGAGCGGCTCCAGGCCCGCGAGGAGTTCCTGGCCTCGCAGATGGATGATCTGGACGCGGCGAAAGCGGACCTGCTCAGCGTGATCGCCGAAATCGACGAGGTCGCCACCGCCGAGTTCATGACCTGCTTCGAGTTGATGCAGGTTGAGTTCCGCAGCATGTTCCAGCGGCTGTTCGGCGGCGGAGACACGGACCTGCAGCTCACCGACGAGGAGCACCCCCTCGAGGCGGGGCTCGACGTGATCGTCCAGGTCCCGGGGAAGCGTCAGCAGAACCTGCTGCTTCTCTCGGGTGGCGAGCGAACCCTGACCGCGATGGCGCTCATCTTCGCCATGCTGCGGGTGAAGCCCAGTCCCTTCTGCTTGATGGATGAGATCGACGCAGCGCTTGACGAGGCCAATGTCGGACGCTTCGTGGACCTCCTTAAGGACTTCGCCCAGCACTCCCAGTTCCTCATCGTCACCCACAACCCGCATACCATCCAGGCCGCCGGGGTGCTGTTCGGCATCACCATGGAAGAGGCCGGGGTGTCGCAGATCATCAAGCTGGAAATGCAGGAGTGGGAAGAGTTCCTGGCCGATGCCGAGCAGAAGGTCGCCGGCGCACAGGCATCACACGCCGGGAACCGGGTTCTGCCCCACCAGGCGTAGCGCCCGGCCCAAGGTTGTGTTGAAAAAGGGTCGGATAGCCGTGGGGTGCCGATGTCGTACAATCGGCGGGGCCCCACGGGTGCCCAAATGCCGTGAAACGGCCCTGCGGGGCCCCGGTCATAGAGACCGGGTACCGGTTCGCTACCCCGCAGCTATCCAGGTGCGTTTTTCAACACAACCCCAGTGTTGCCCCCAGATTCGGGCACCGGGGGCGTGGCCGGCGCGTTTATACCAAGTAAACAGAGGCCCCGACGGGCGCAGGTCCGTTGACCTTTCCGCTGCAAACATTGAAAGGAAGAGAAGCATTGCTGAAGGGACTTTTCAAGCGAGTGGGAGCGACTCTCCGCGGCCACAGCGTCGTGGGTGACGAGCTCATGGAGGATCTCGAAGAGGCGCTCATCCAGGCCGATGTCAAAGTCACGCTGGCCATGGAGATCGTCGAGAACATGCGCGAGCGAGCGGAGAAGCAGAACATCACGAACCCCGTGGACCTGTTCGACATTCTCC
This sequence comes from Candidatus Zipacnadia bacterium, assembly GCA_029821745.1. Lineage (GTDB taxonomy): Bacteria > Armatimonadota > Zipacnadia > Zipacnadales > JABUFB01 > JALGSS01. Next base: position 1,850 of record JALGSS010000225.1, on the reverse strand, counting down.
GCAGTGAAGTGCGCAATATCCTGAAGCCGGCCGAGGCGCCGTTGGAGACTGGCGCGTACGCGCCCACCACATTCCTGGTGCTCGGAGTCAATGGCGTGGGCAAGACAACCACGATCGCCAAGATCGCGAACTGGTACAAGCAGGCGGGCAACGATGTCATCATGGTCGCCGCCGATACTTTCCGCGCGGCTGCCATCGATCAGCTCGAAATCTGGGCCCAGCGCGCCAACTGTGACATCGTGCGCCAGCAGCATGGCGCGGACCCGAGTGCTGTCGTCTACGACGCGATGCAGGCGGGCGTCGGCCGCTCGGCCAACCTCGTGATCATCGACACCGCGGGCCGCATCCATACCAAGCACCACCTGATGGAGGAGCTCGCGAAGATCACCCGCGTCGTCGAGAAGGAGCTCGGGCGCCCGCCTGATGAGAAGCTCCTCGTCATCGACGGCTCCACGGGGCAGAACGCGATCAACCAGGTCAAACAGTTTGACGACGCCATCGGCGTTACCGGCCTGGTCGTCACCAAGCTCGACGGCACGGCGAAGGGCGGCATCGTCCTCAGCCTGGTCAGAGAGTTCGGCATCCCGATTAAGCTCCTCGGGGTCGGCGAGACCCTCGACGGACTGCGAATCTTCTCCGCCGACGAGTACGTCCAGGCGATGTTCTACGACTCCGAGAACGGCGAGGACGAGGAAGCAGACGACCTGGACGAGTAGCGCCGCAGGCGCCCCCGTGACCCGCCTCAAGTTGTGTCGAGGAAGTCACTTGGTTAGCTGCGGGGTGGTCACGTCGTACAGTGACCGGGGCCCCGCAGGGCCGGTCTTCCACGCTGAGCGCCTCCGTGGGGCCCGTCCGATTGTACGACATCGGCACCCCACGGCTAGTTCGCATTCCTCAACACGACGCCCACTGTTGTACGCCAAGGAGCCGCCCTTCCCCGGGCGGCTCTGTTGCTGTCAGGATTTCGCACCGGTGAAGGTCTGCCCGTACGCCGGTCGAATAACGCTGTGACAGCCATTTCTGGACGCACCGCATCACGGGGGTGATCGCTCCATGGAAGACCTATGCAGGAGGGCGCTTGAAGCGGCGATTGAGGCCGGGGCCTCGTACGCCGACGCGCGCTTTGTATCCCAGCGGCAGGAGTACGTGGCCACCAAGAACGGGACCATTGAGTCGCTGACATCCTCGGTTGACCGCGGACTCGGCGTCCGAGTGCTCGCCGACGGAGCCTGGGGGTTCGCGGCGACCTCCGATCTATCCCACGAGGCCGCACGGAGCGCCGGGCGTCTGGCGACGCAGATCGGCAAGGCCGGCGCCACGGCCGCCAAGAGCCCGGTCAACCTGTCAGAACTGGAGCCGGCGAAGGACCGGGTCGCGGCAACGGCTCAGGAAGATCCCTTCGAGATCCCTTTGGACCAGCGCATCAGTGCGACAAGGCCATGCAGCAGGCGGCGGACGTCGCCCTCCGACAGGGCTCATTGCTCGCCACCCGCGAGGAGAAGCTGTTCGTCAGCTCCGACGGCGCCGAGATCTTCCAGGAGCGCATCGAGACCGGCGCCGGCATCGAGGCCACAGCCACCGACGGCAATGAAACCCAGTGTCGCTCGTACCCGGGCTCTCACGGCGGCCAGGTGGCATCCCGCGGATGGGAGCTTGTGGAGGAGTTGGACCTGCCGGGCAATGCGGCGCGCATCGCCGAGGAAGCCGTCAAGTTGCTCGAAGCGCCCCACTTCCCTGAGGGCAGCTTCGACATCATCCTCGAAGGCTCGCAGCTCGCCCTGCAGCTTCATGAATCCTGCGGGCACCCGATCGAGCTGGACCGCGTGCTGGGCACCGAAGCCGGGTTCGCG
>JALGSS010000224.1 GCA_029821745.1 Candidatus Zipacnadia bacterium | reverse complement strand
GTTCGACGGCACCCGCGACTACGTCCCCTCCAGCCCGTACAGCCCCGACCCCGATGTCGACCCGCAGGACCAGCACCAGGGCGACACCCATTGCTGGCACCACGGGACGCCCTTCGAGGATCCGGCATATACGCGGAACCAATCCCGGTTCATCAGCGAGATCGGCCATCTGTCCTGTCCTGCCATGGAGACGCTGCGCGCATTCCTTAGCCCCCAGAGCATGTGGCCCAACGAGAACGCCGTGTGGGATCATCACATCGGTCAGCACGAAGACCTCGATTTCCGCCCTCCCCGCCGTGAGGCGATGGATGATTCGGTCGTCGCGTACTTCGGCGAGAAACCCCGAGACCTGGAGACCTACATCCTCGCGTCCCAGATTTGCCAGGGGGAGGCGTACAAGCTCTGGACCGAGTGTTGCCGCCAGCGCAAGGAGAACTGGGACTGCGCCGGAATTCTGCTGTGGAATGTCGCCGACTGCTGGCCACAGTTCTCCGACGCGGTGATCGACTATTACCTGCGGCCCAAGCTGGCCTGCAATTACACGCGCTGGGCCTGTGAGCCTGTCCATGTTTCGTTCTTGGCGCAGGCCGATGGTGCACTGGCGCTACACGTCGCCAATGATACCCTTGAGGATCTGGACGTCACCTATCGCGTGTGTATGGAGCGCGCCGCCGGGCTGCCCGAGAACTCCATCGAAGGCCGAGCGCGCATCCCCGCCAATGGGGCAGAGGTCGCCCTGGACCTCACACACATGGCCCGCGAAGCCGTCGCCGCCGGTGCCGCTCTGGCCGCTCAGTTGGAGGTGGATGGGACACTCATCTCCTGGAACCGCCACCGGTTCGGCAAGCCCACTCTCGACCAGATCCCCGAGATCATCGCGGGACTTCCGACCTTCTGAGCCCCGTCGGCCGACGCTATCCCCACCGTGCGCCAAGGGCCCGGTTTCTTTCGGGCCCTTGGCGTTACCGAATGGTTACTCAGCTTCCCTCACCTCCCGCCGATACCGTTACCACACCTAGCACCGTATCATTGAGTCGGGAGGGCTTTGCTGTCATCATGCCTGGCAACGCGCGCGCTCTGAAAGACCAGGATCCCCCGTCAGTCGGAAGCGCCACTGCCGTGCTCGACAGCAAGCTCGTCCACAGCATCGCCCACGACATCCGCTCGCCTCTCACCGCCATCCAGATGTGCGGCGAGATCCTCGGGACTGATGTGGACCCGGCTCTACGCGACAGGTACAGCCGTCTGGTGGCCCAGCAGACTCGCGCCATCTCCTGGGCGCTCGAAGACATGGTTGCCCTGGCGGACGATACGCTCTGGGATTCGGCTGAGAGGCGCTCGGTTGACATTCCCGAGCTCGTCCGCATGTGCATTAGGGAACTGCGCGAGTTCGCCGAGGAGCGCACCATCGCGTTCTGTCCTCCTCCCGACGGAGCCGAGTCGCGGATCATCGGCGTGGCCGACGCTCTACGCCAGGCGATTCGTTCCTGCGTGCAGGCTCTGATCGCCGCCGCTCCGCCCGACGTAGGGGTGAGTATCAGCCTGATAACACCCGGCACGGGCTCAGGCTCCGCACCTGATCACATGGTGGCCTTGAGCATCCGGTGGGCGGACTCTCAGGGCTCCGACCGCCTCGCTGCCCTCAAGGACGCATGTTTCCATTGGGGGCACGTGACCCTTCTCGCAGCCGCGCGCATTGTCGCACAGCACGGGGGGATCCTCTCCGAACTGCGCGACGAGGGAGCGCCAGGCATCGCCCTCATACTCCCCGCACACTCGGCCCCCGACGGACACTGACGGCCCGTCGCTGCCCCTGCTCGTACGCGTCCCCAAGTCGGGCGATCTCCGGCCTTCTAGTGGCTACGTTCATCGAACGCCGTCCATAGCACATATTGCCATCGCAAAGGAAGAGAACGCTATGAAATAGATGGGTAAAGGACGGGAAGGACCAGAAAAAGCTATGTGAGTAGTTGCTTATTGACAAAAATATGGTTTTGATATACATTATGCGCAGAAGAGATGCGTCGAATATTGAGAGAGCATCCAGAAAAGAAGGTTTGATTAAAGTTCGTGTGATGATTTTGCGTCTGCGAGCCGAGCCCGCACATCGGCGCAGGCACTTGACAAGTCCCATCTGAAGACACGACTGCCACAGGCGCCCGAGTGACGGGCTTCTCCCTGGCACGGGAATTGCAGGACGAACTGCGTCCCGCTGGATACCGCAGCAGACATCACAGCCGCCGGCGAGCCGGTACGCACGGAAGCCTTCAGATCCTTACCCGACGCAGTCTGCGTGCCTTCGGATCGACGCGACGTGAGACACGTGTGCTCCCCGGGGGACCAGTAAGTGGAGCCACGTGGCAGGCGCCCGGATACGCGCGAACGGTTGCGCACTCAGGGGACGTTCGTGGGGCGGGACGGGCCCTTCTCACGCCGTGCCCACTCCGACACGACACGCAGCTACCCTCGTCAGGACAAAGGGGGGCGGGCAGTGTCACGTAATGACCGAGAACGACTCATTGCCGAGCACATCTGCCTCGTACACCATGTCGTGGGCAGAATAGGCGCGCATTTGCCCGACAACGTCGAGCGCGATGACCTCGTCAGCGCCGGAATACTCGGGCTGATCAAGGCCATCGACCGTTACGACGCCTCTCGCGGGGCGAAGCTTGCGACTTACGCAAGCTCCGTTATCAGGGGCGAGGTCATGGAGACCCTCCGGTCCAAGGACTGGGCGCCCCGAAGTGTGCGACGCAAGGCTAGGGAGATGGCCCGCGCGTCGGCTCGCCTCGAATACGAACTCGGGCGCCCGCCCGAGGAGGCTGAGCTCGCGGCCGCTCTCGGACTGGACGTCGACGAGTACCGCAAACTGCTCGAAGAGGCGAGCAGTGCGACACTGCTCTCCCTTGATGAAGCCCTCTCAACTGACGACGAGCGTAGCGAGGAGACTGTCGACCGTACCCCTCTCGACCAGTTCGGAGACCCCGCCGTCCAAGTGGAACAGGAAGACATCAAGCGTGTCATCGGCACTGCGGTTACCCGCCTCCCCGAGCGAGAGCAGCAGGTTGTCGCCCTCTACTACCAGGAGGAACTCACACTCCGCGAGATCGGCGAAATCCTTGGCGTCACCGAGTCGCGCGTCTGCCAGATACACAGTCAGGCAATCGGCCGGCTCAGGGGAATGGCGAGCCGGGAGTTCTCGCTCGCGCGCGCCAGATAGCGCCCGGCTTCCGACGGAATCGCTAGACTACGGCACTAATGGATGATTCTCATTGCGCCAATGCTGCGCAGCGGGTATGATGCGCGATTGGTCGTGGCCAAGGCGATAGCCTTGGCCACGACAGTGTCTATCAATAGAAAGGGGCACACGTAATGAAACGTACCGGCTTCACGCTGATTGAGTTGTTGGTGGTCATCGCTATCATCGCGATTCTCGCTGCCATCCTATTCCCGGTGTTCGCGCGAGCACGGGAGAAGGCCCGTCAGGCGTCCTGCTCCAGCAACGTCAAGCAGCTCATGCTCGCAGTCATCATGTATAAGCAGGATTACGACGAGAAAAACGTGTACGATCGCATGGCAACGACTGATGCGCCCACACCCACAGGACCCTATGCTTCGACCTACAGCAGCAACTTCTACTTCTGGAAGGACATCCTGGACCCGTACGTCAAGAACGACCAGCTCTGGATCTGCCCGAGCGACGCAACTGACGGCTGCACCTGCTGTGTGCCGCCGCGGCGCTCCTACCAGCCGAACAGAGAGATGGTCGGCGTCAAGGACGCCAAAGTGAAGGATCCCGCCGGCACCATCCACATCATGGAGTCCAACTACAACACCCGCGCCCACTACACCGACCCCGGCAGCTACAACATGTCCGGCAATCCCGCCAGCCGGCACAACGACGGCTGGAACATCGGGTATGCCGACGGTCACGTCAAGTGGCAGGGCACCATCAAGAACGGCTGGTTCACGTTGACGGAAGGCGACTAGCCGACGCCCCAGATGTCTCCGTAATGGGCACCAAGTGCCCAGCACGGTGCTAAGCCAAACTGAAACAGGACGGGCAAGCGACTCAAGAGTCGCGCCCGTCCTGTTTTGCTTCCCAGGTCTTCCCTTCGCGTCTATTAGTCCACCTCAACCGCTCGCCCGTCAATGCAGGCCCTATGCGCGGCTTCCGCCAGCTTGATTGCCCGGAGGCCGGCCTCACCGGGCGTCAGGACCAGCGTGCCCTCGCGCACTGCGTCAATGAAGTGCCTCGCCTGTTCGAGGATCGCGCCGCCGGGCCGGTCGCCGATCATCGCCCACGTAGCCGCGTCACCGATCTGCAGCCCGCTCTCGGAATGCACCGCCAGGGGCTGGTTCATCAGATCAATCTCGATGCGCCCCGTCGTTCCGAGAACCTCAATGTCCCGCGCCACGCCGTGGGGGTACGGGTCTGGATACGCGAATGTTTCGTAGATCGTCGCGATGCCCCCGTTCTCGAACCGGATCGTCATCGCCGCGCAGTCGGTGAAGTCCTGCCCCTTGAGCACGAGTTGCCCCATCTCAGCGTAGACGCGCGTCGGCCGGCTTCCCATGAACCAGCAGGCCAGGTCGATGTTGTGGGTCCCCGCGTAGTTCAGAACGCCCCCGGTCTCGGCATCATTGAGCCAGTCCCGGCCTCGGACGATGGACTTGGGGTGACCGCGCCGGGCCAGGACCATCACCGGCCGGCCGATCTCGCCCTCGTCGATGCGGCGCTTGGCGTCCAGACACGGCTGGTTGAACCGCTCGACGAAGCCGATCATGAGCGTCACGCCTGCGTCCCGGGCGGCGGCCATCATGGCCTCCGCTTCGGCCACCGATCGGCACATAGGCTTCTCGCACAGGATGTGCTTGCCCGCATTCGCGGCGGCGATGGTCTGCTCGCAGTGCAGGCTGTCGGGAGTCGCCACGAAAACGGCGTTGACCTCGGGGCTCGCGAGGGCTTCAGCGAGATCGGTGCCGAATCGCGGACAGTCGATGGCGTGGGCAAGCCTTTGTGCGCTCGCGGCGGTCCGGGACACGATCCACGCCACTTCAGCCCCGGGACAGGCCGCGAATGCCCGGGCCATGTTAGTGCCCGCCTTGCCTGCGCCGACGATGGCTACGCGGATGGGGTCAGTCATGTTTCCGCCTCCGGAGTGCGACAGTGATGCCATGCGCCGTCACGAGGTCGCGCGTGCGTCCACATCAACGAGTCCAGTTTTCCCGGCATACGTGAACTCCTCCTCCTGGGGTGAGGCACCGGCATTGCTGCAGAGACGTGGGTTGTCTTCGTGTCCACGATACTGTAGACTAATCTGTAGATGGGAGGCGATACACATGGCGAGCACAACTGTTCGCCTGGCAGAGACAACGAGGGTCATGCTTCGCGAGTTGGCACAGCGCAGTGGTGAGCCAATGAGCGTCGTCCTGGAGAAGGCCGTGGAGTGCTACCGGCGGCAGTGCATCCTCGAGGCCGCGAACGCGGCCTACGCGGCCCTTCGCGCGGACCCAGAGGCGTGGCGGGAAGAACTGAGGGAGCGGGAAGCCTGGGAGACCACGCTGACAGACGACGTGGCCGATGATCCGGAGGCCATGGCATGAGCCCTGAGAGACCGTCGAGGGGCGAAGTCTGGATGGTGGACCTTGACCCAACCCGTGGGCATGAGCAGGCCGGGGTTCGTCCCGGCCTCATCGTGTCGGTGGACGCCTTCAACCACGGTCCTGCGGAACTGGTGATCCTCGTCCCGATCACCACGCGCGATAGGGGCATCCCCTTCCACGTCCGCATTGAGCCGAAGGAGGGCGGATTGAGCCGCGCGAGCTTTGCGAAGAGCGAGGACGTGCGATCCGTCTCCTCCGGGGGTTTGGTTCGGCGGATGGGCGTCGTTTCGGCTGAGACGATGGGTGCAGTGGAAGATGGGCTGCGAGTGTTGCTCAATCTCTAGCTGTCCCACTGTTCAGCGTGACGTCGAGCAGTCCCACCTGTTCACAATAGAAGGAACGAAACCGGGATATGTCGAACTAACGATGTAGAGTGTGTCATCGGCGGAGTTCGGCGGCCGGTTGACCCACGGGAACGCGGGCGGCGAGGCCAGGGCCATGCTGCCGCCTTCGGGACCAGCCACACTCCCCGCGGGGGGAACTCCATGTGAAGAATGCAGACACCCGCCCCATCGGTCTCATCGGCGGAACTGGTCCGGTCTACTCGCTGCTGATCATGTCGGCGCAACTCGACAAGGACCGGGTGCCACCGGCACGCCCCGTGCCAGTGCGTGAGACGGAACCCGCAGGCACTTGAGGAAACGCAAAGACACCGCGCGCTGGCAAAGGGCGCCGATCCGGACATACTGCAGGAGATCAAGGGGGAGTAGCAGAAGGGCCCGCACACGCGGCTCGTCTTTCAGGCGGAGGCTGAACACTGTGTTCCTGCGTCGTCGGGACCAACGCTCATGTCGGCAAGACACCGCAACCGAAGGCGCGTCCGAGCCGTCGCGGACGGACATCGGGCCGCTTGTGCCGTCGGCGTGTTCGTGGGGGCTGCCGATGATCCTGATCCCGATCATCGCCATCGCTCGCGCCATTGCATTCGGCCTGGTCGCAAGAGTGGTAGACTGGTTCGCAGGGCGCTAGGCGGGGAACACCTGTGGGGCCGACTTGCAGGTGATGAACAGTATTGAGTGGGGGCCGGTACGCCGATGGCAGGTATAGGCATTCGCGTGACGACAAAGGAACATGGATAGGACATGTCCAACTATCAATGGACTGTGTGTCTCTTACAGCGCCATACTCCCCACGGGGGCTCCACGTGAACGCGACAGCTCCTAACCGCTGGAGGGTGCGCTTTCCGCCTCCAGATCTGCGGACGCCGAGGTGTCTCAGGATGATGAAATGGCCTGGGTAATGTCAAGTAGGAGCATATGCTGTCCATATAGGAGGGGAAACCATCGTGCGATTCATACATACCGCTGATCTGCAGCTCATGCTGCCCAAGGGGGACGTCTCAGGTGAGCGCAGTACGCTACAGGAAGCCAGATTTCACACCCTTGAGCGCATTGTGACTCTGGCGAGCGATGAGCACGTCGACTTCATCGCCATTTGCGGCGATGTCTTTGAAGATACCCTAGTCAGCGATGAGACCATCTATCGCGCCCTGCGCATCCTCGGCCAGGCTGCCCCGATACCCGTCTTCATCCTGCCCGGCAATCATGATCCGCTCACCGCGCAGTCCGTCTACAAGCGGCCCGCCTTCGAGACCGCCACCGAGAATGTGCGCGTCCTCACCACATCAGACCCCGTGCCGTTCGATGAGAATTGCATCATCTACCCCTGCCCGGTCACGGCGAAGAAGTCGATCAATGACCCCACCGCGGTCATTCCTGTGCGCGAGAATGACGATGACATCCGCATCGGCCTCGCCCATGGGTCACTGAT
>JALGSS010000223.1 GCA_029821745.1 Candidatus Zipacnadia bacterium | reverse complement strand
TGCACCAGCGGCTTTGCGGGCCGAGCGCTGCTCGTGTGGTTCTTGCTGCTGATCTTCAGCGTGCCCCTCGTGCAGATTGTCTGGGAGTTGCGGGCGGGCGAGCCGATTCAGGAGCTTGACGTCTTCACCCGGATTCCGACCCTCGCGCGGCTTCAGGAGTACGAGCGCGCGCTCGAGAAGAACTCCGTCGTCGCACAGGGCGTGCAGCCGTACGTGCGGTGGATGGAGCTCTCCCTCCTGCACTCCGGCACGCGTAAGACCGTCACCGGCCGCGGGGAGACCCTCTTCTTCCGCCCGGGGGTCGACTCCGTTGTCGCTCACAACTTCATGACGCCTCCCTTCGGCGAGGGTCACCCGTTGTCCGCAGTTGTCGCCTTCCGGGATTCCCTGCAGCGGCTCGGCGTCCAACTCATCGTCTTCATCGTGCCGGGCAAGCAGACGATCTACCCCGAGTGGATCTCGGGACGCTGTGGCAATGATTCGGCGCCGCTCACGAACCCGGGAGTCGATTCATTCCTCGCGGAGCTTCGCCGGCAAGGCGTGCGCGTGGTCGATCCCACGGATGCCTTGCTCGCAGCCAAGGCGCGCATGGAGACGGATTCATCCCCAAGGCCCCGCACTTTGTATCTGCGGCAGGATACCCACTGGACGCCCGCCGGGCTGGAGGTAGCGCTGGATGCGCTGATGAAGGAGCTTCCCGAGGACCTGCGAGGGCGCCGACACTTCGTGGTGGAGCCTCAGCGTGTCGTCCATCACGGCGATCTGTATGACATGCTGAAGCTGCCGGACGCGGCCCTGCCGATGGGGCCGGAGCCCGTGATTGTGCGCCGCGTCATGGACATCGCCGCTGGAGGGGGCGTGGAGCCCGACCCGAAGTCGCCCGTGGTGCTACTGGGCGACAGCTTCACGAATATCTACTCCCTGCCCGAGATGCGGTGGGGCGACCATGGGGGGTTGTCCGAACGCCTCGCGCTACGTCTTAGACGGCGCGTGGACGTCATCGCCCACAATGATGGCGGCGTCAACACGGCGCGCTCTGCCCTCGCCCGGCGGCGAGACGGCCTGCAAGGCAAGCGCGTGGTCATCTGGCAGTTCGCGGCACGCGACCTGGTTGTATCAAACGGCGAATGGAAGCACATTGACGTTGCCCCACCACGGAAGGGTGAATGAGATGACAACAGGACGAGTTCTGGTACTACTCTCTATCATGCTGGGGCTCCTCATGGTCGGCATGGCAGGCTGCGGCAAGTCCAAGGAGCCGACTGATGCAGTGCCGGTCATGCCAACGAGACCAGCCGAAGACACGCCGCGTGTGGCGGATCTTGAGGACACAGACGCTGAACCTGCAACCGAAGCCGTCGCGGAGGATACGCCCGAGCCTGAAGCCCCTGCGGAGCCAGTAGAGGAAGCACCTGCAGAGCCGGAAGTCACGGAAGACGCCGCGCCGCCCGCCGAGGTGAAGAAGGCCGAGAAAAAGGCGGACAAGCCGGCTGAGGAGGCGGTCGCAAAGCCGGCCCCAAAACCCACCAAGCCGGAGCCCGCACCAGAGCCGGCCAGGCTCAAGTCGGAACCGGCAAAGGCTCCCGAGGAGCCGGACGTAGCGAAGGAACCGGCGGCCCCCGCAAAGCCAAAGGACGGGGCCACGCGGGTCATCGCCACCGTTGAGGTCGCCTCCAATGTTCCGGACGCCTCCGAGGTGCCCTATACCGAGTGTGTGACCTTCGTGAAATACCGAGTGGACAGCGTCGCGAGCGGCAGCTATGACGGGAAAGAGATACTCGCCGTCCTCTGGGGCATGCGCGACTCCAAGCGCCAGCCTGCGGCGGACTTCAAGCCCGGCCAGCGCCACACGCTTACCGTGACGCCCTTCTCCGAGCGTGGCGATCTCGCCCGGGTCATGCAGGCCGACGACACCGATGAGTATAGCCTGGAGCCCTACTGGGTATCCAGTTACGCTTTGCCGTGATGGTGGAACTAACACGAAGGAAGTGACCGCAGATGTCTGCCTCAATGGACGTGGCACAAGAATCTGTTTCACGACTTGGCTGCAGGGGCCCTCGCCGCAGATGGTGGGGCTCAGCAGCGATGTTGAAACCACTGATGGCCGTCGCCCTCATTGGGCTCATGCCGAAGTGTTCGCCGGCCGACGCGCCGGACTCCAAGCCGACCGCCGAGGAGCGCGCGGCTCTCGCGGGTCTCAAGGGGCGTGTCAGCGGAACGATCGTCTGGGAGAGCAACCGGACCGGGCAGTGGGAGCTGTACACCATGAACGCCGACGGGACCGGCGCTCGCCGCATCAGTGCCCTGGCGAAGCCCGGCGATGCTCGCGCTTACGCCGCATACCTGCGCCCTCGGTTCTCACCTGACGGGGAGACGATTCTGTTCGCCTACGGCAAGAAGCACGCGCCGGCGGAAGCATGGGTAATCTCCGCTGAGGGCAAGAACGCGCGCAAGCTCACGGTGGGCAACCCACTGAACTGGTCGGCGGACGGGCAGGCCTTCTTCCTCGTGCGAGACTCGATCCTGTGGCGCTACGACATGGCGACAGGCCGGGAGACGAAGGTTAGTGCGGCGAAGGTCCCCGCGGACGGTCTTAATGGAGGCATGGTCGGCGCGCTGCGCGCGGACATGAAGTCTGTGGTGCTGCGCACGCCACGCCGCAACGAGTACTTCGTCCTGGATCAGGGCAAGACCGTCAAGACCATGGGTGGTTGTGAGCCCCGGTTCAGCCCCGATGGCCGTTATCTGTACTGGGTCCAGGGCCCCAAGGACTTCCGGGTCTGGGATACGCAGACCGGTAAGGAGCACCAGATCCTCGGAGTACCGCCCGTTGAGCCCTACAACTACACCTACTGCCCTACTGTCTCTCCGGATGCACATTGGCTGCTCTACGGGGCGTCTCCGGGCCAACACAGTCACGACACGAGCGACTACGAGGTCTACATTCAGGAATTGAGGGACTGGAAGGCGATCGGCAAACCGGTGCGCCTAACGTTCAACAAAGGAACCGACCGGTGGCCCTTCCTGTTCATCGGGGCCCAGACGCTCGCGCAGCGAGTGCCCGGCCCCATCGACGTCTTAACGTTCGACTCGAAAGACGCCGGCCCCGGATTCGGCGGAGAATGGGGCCTGTGGCCTCAAGTCGACGGCTGTGGCGCTGAGGAGACCTTCCTGCCTGGCCAGGATGCGCAAGGCGGCAAGGGCGGAGCCATGCGACTCGACTACGACATCCGAGGCGAGCCCAAGAGCTTCTCGCTCTGGTCGACTCCCGCCGCCGGTTCGCTGGACCTGTCGCGCCACGGTCGCTTCGTCATCTACGCCAGAGGCATCGTCCCAAGCTTCACACTGGTTGTGAAAGACGCCGCGGCGACTGACCCTGATGCGCCTGATGGGATCGCCGATGCGCTCGTCTCGGGGGTATCTGCGCTGTGGAAGCGCTTCGATGTACCCTTCGCGAGCTTCAAGCCCCGGAAGCGCGGGGCGAAGGTGGACTGGACCACGATCAACCACGTGGGCATCGCGCTCATCCAGCCCCAGAACCAGGCCCGTGGTCGCCTGGAGATCGACAACCTGCGCGTGCTGGTGGCCGATGCGCCCAAGCGGAAGCCCGTCGCCGCCGGGGCGAAGCAGCCGCAGAGCACCCGGGCGCTGTACACATTCAAGGATGGTCTGCGCGATACGTCGGGTACCGACGCCGGCCTGGATCTCGCCCCCGGCAAGGGAACCGCCCCGGTGGTCGGTGACGGTCGCGTGAGCTTCCGCGCCCCGGGCATTGTCTCAAGTGCGAAACCCGCGTCAAGCATCATCGCCGGCTGTCGCGCGACCAACGAGATCACCATCGAGGCGTGGCTCAAGCCTGACAACGCGTCCCAGGGGGGCCCGGCCCGGATCGTCACTCTATCCGCTGACCCGTCCCAGCGCGATTTCACTCTGGGGCAGGACAAGGACCGCTACAGCGTGCGCTTGCGCACCACGGGCACGTCGATCAACGGTATCCCATCGCTTGACAGCCCCGGCGGGTTGGCCGGCCCCACGCCCGCCTACGTGGTCTATACCCGGGACGCGGCCGGGCGAGCCAGGCTGTACGTCAATGCCCGCGAGGTCGCCGCCGCCGACGTCCCCGGAAACCTGTCCAACTGGGCGGTCGATCAGCGTCTTGCGTTAGGAAACGAACTCACCATGGATCGCCCGTGGCTGGGCGATATCTACTATGTGGCCATCCATGACACCGCCCTCTCCGCCGTCCAGATCGAGGAGCGCTACAAGGCCCAAAAGTCCAGCCTGAAGCTCCCCGCCGACGCCCGGTCCTCGCTGCCCGACGGGCGCATCGTATGGGAGACGAATCGCAGCGGCACGTTCCAGCTCTGGTTGATGAAGCTCGACGGCAGCGACAAGCACCCCATCACCTCGGGTGACGAGCCCAATACAGGGGCTCAGTTCTCGGCTGACGGCACGCGGATCATTTTCACCCGTGGCACGAGCAACAAGATCCCGTCAGTCTGGATAATGAACGCCGACGGCAGCGCTCCCCGTAAGCTCATTGACAACGCCTCCGATCCCCGATGGCACAAGGGTGACACGGTCATCCAGTTCCACCGGCAGCCCAAGCGTGGCCGTGATTTCTGGCAGACGTGGGAGTATGATTTGGCGAGCAAACAGGAGCGCCTTCTGTTCCCTGTGGAGGGCGTGGCGTACAAGCCTCAGCTCTGGGAGGCCAGGGGCAACGACGACGGCACGCGTTTCGTGGCGTGGTCTCCCCGGCCTCGCGGAACATGGATTCTCTCTGCCGACGGCAAGACGCAAATCCACGTCCACAGTGGGTGCGAGGGGCAGATCGCGCCCGGCCAACGGTACGGCTATGGCGTGAAGACTGCGGGCCAGTTCATCCGCTTCAACCTGTCCGACGGCGGCGATCCCGTCATCTTCAACAAGCGCTCCGGCGAATGGAGCCACACGTACTTCCCGTGCGTGTCTGAGGACGGCAAGTGGCTCATCTATGGAGCGTGCCCGCCGGACCAGCATAGCCATAATACCAGCGACTACGAGGTCTTCCTGGTGCGCCTGGATAACTGGTCCACTGCGGGCGATCCAATCCGCCTGACCTTCCACAAAGCCACGGATCGCTGGCCGAGGATGCACATCGGGGCTGGCGAGTGAGCGAGGCTACGGTTCCGCGCGCCTCCCACCGTGGCTCAATACGGGTTCGACGGCATCATCTCCCAGGCCCTCACCAGCGGCACGTGTGTCTCGCCACCGCCGGAGAATAGCTTCACGCCCTGGCTCTCCAGCGTGGGATAGATGCGGCGAGCGATCCCCTGCCGCTCGTTCGCGTAGACCTCCACCACTGACTTGTCGATGAACACACGCAGTGTGAGCGTCTCGCCCTCGGCCAACTCGAAGGGCGCGCTCTCCAAGACATTCTTGCCGAAGCCCAGACTCGACTTGCGCGCGTCGATGCACAGCGTCTTCGCAGCCCCGTCATAGTAGACGAGTGTCTCTTCCTGTCCGTCCTCCGAGCAACAGACCTTCACGCCACACCGTGCCCCGTCGGCGGCCAACATCGTGATCTCAAGCTCCAACTCCTCGCCTTCGAGACCATCAAGTGCCAAATCGCCATCAGTTGTCAGGGCGATGTCCTTCCACTCGTGCGGATCTTGCCGGAGCATCTGCAGCTCATCCACGGGGCGCATCCGCAGCGTGCCGTCCTCGCCCAGCCAAAGCTGCCGTGGCAAGCCATACACCCCGTTCCAGCCCTGGGCGCGCCAGACGTCGTCCGGCGGGTTGTCCAGCAGCCATGCCCACATGATCAAGCGGCCCTTGTCATCAACCAGCGCCTCCGGCGCGAAGTACGCATTGTCCACCCACGTCATCCGCCCATGCTCTTCCGGGGTGAAGCGGTCGTCCGCGTAGGTGCCGATATAGTACTGGCACCCGTCGCAGTGGCTGATGAAAAGCATGAGGTGCTTGTCGCTTGGAGCGCCGCCGTCAGGGCTCGCGGGCAGCGGGAAGAAGTTCGGGCACATGTTGTCTTCGCCCTTGTGGGTCCACTTCCGGTCGGACTGGTAGAACGGGTGCAGGTACTCCCAGTTCTCGAGATCATCCGAGACGAACAGGTACAGCGTGTCCCCCTGATGCTCGACTTGCCCCATCTCGGTGCCGTACTTGTTCAGCACCAGCAGATTGCCCGTCAGTATGTAGTACCGCCCGTCCTTGATCCAGATGTTCGACGGATCGGCGGAACCGTGGACGACCTCATTGCCGGCGTCATCGGTCCCGACCGTGTATCCCCAGTGGGTCGACTTGATCACCGGGTTCGCGGCGCTCTTCGCCCAGTTATCTAGATGCTCGTCACTACTTCGGGCGATGCAGATTCCCTGCCCGGGTCCCTGAGCAAGGCCCCAGTAGCTGATCGCGGCGACGCCTTCCTTGTCTACGAAGGCTCCCCCGCTGAATATCCCCGTGTCGCCTTCACCGGGGCCGAGAGCCACCGGATGGTGACGCCAATGCACGAGGTCTTTGCTCGACACGTGGCCCCAGACGAACGCCCGGCCGTTGTGGAACAGGTACATGAGATGATAGCGCCCGTTCCAGTATAGCGCGCCGTTCGGGTCGCCCGGCATTCCGCTGTCCTCGGGCACCGTGAAATGGTAGCTCGGCCGGTATCGGTCCGCGAGGAGGTGCTCCCGGAAGGCGCGGGTACCTTCGATGACCTCGCGCGGAACGGCATCTCCGGGAACCCACGAGTACTGCCTGGTGGTGGCGGCTGCCTCAGGATACGCGATCAGCGTGGCGCCATTGCCACCGAGGACGAGGCCCTCAGCGCCGGCACGAACGTCCCCGTACATCCGCACTTCGGTGTATCGTCCCGTGCGCTCCTCAGTGCGCCCGCCTGCAAAGGACCACCACGCCCACGGCGTCGGGCCCGTCTCTTCGCCGGGCTTCAGAGCCGCGATGGCCTCTCGCTCCAGCGCAGAGTTGTAGATTCTCGCATCCTTGATGGTGCC